>NZ_JBHVWC010000048.1:21281-80711 GCF_042882445.1 Kitasatospora sp. NPDC058218
ATATCTTCAGTTGGGTGGTGGCCGGTCGCTTCAGTTGTTTATACGACACCGGCGCCGGCCCGGGCCGTCGCCTCCCCTCCTCGGTTCTCGGTCCTCGGTCCTCGGTGCGCGGACCCGCGCCCGCCGGCCGGACCGCGAGCGCGCCGGTACCCGGTCAGGCGGGCCGGTGCAGGAGGTCCAGCAGGGGTGGGTCGAGCGGCCAGGGGAGGTCGCCGGCTGCGGCGGCCGCGGCGGCGAGGCGCAGGGCGCCCAGCAGGGGCGGGCCGTCGGGCTCACGGAGCCGGGCGGCGGGGAGGCCGACGGTCAGCGCGTCCAGCGTCGCCCGGCGCAGCGGCTCCAGGCGGAAGAGGCCACCGGTCAGCGCGAGTCGGGGGGCGGGGAGACCGGCGGCGCGGGCGGCGGCCGCCGCACTGGCGGCGATCTCCTCCCCCGCCCGCCGGACGAGCGCACCGGCGACCGGGCAGCCCTCCTCGGCCGTGGTCGCCACGTCGGGGGAGAACGCGGCGAGCAGCGCGGCACGGTCCGGGTGCGGCTGGAGCGCCGCCGGGAGGCCGGTCGCCGGGCCGTAGCGGCGTTCGGCCGCCGTCAGCAGCGCGGGCGATCCGCCGGTCCGTCCGTCGTACGCGCGCAGCGCCGCCTCCAGTCCGGCCCGGCCGAGCCAGCTGCCACTTCCGCAGTCGCCGAGCAGGTGGCCCCAGCCGTCGGTGCGCCGCCAGCCGGTCTCCGCGCGGTAGCCGATCGCGACCAGTCCGGTGCCGCCGGCCACGGTCACTCCGGCCCCCGTCCCCAACGCGCCGACGTGCGCGGCGATCGCGTCGCCGGCGAGTACGAGGCGTTCGGTCCCGGTGGCGCGGGCCAGCGGGCCGGGCAGGCGCTCCGCGAGGTCCCGTCCCAGCAGGGCCATCCCGGTGGCACCGACGGCGACCGCGCCGATCCGGGCGCCGGACGGCACCCCGGTCATCAGTTCGGTGAGCGCGGGCAGCAGCCGCCCGAGCAGTGCGTCCGCGTCCTGGCCGGCGGCCGAGGAGGAGACCCGGGCGGCCGCGGCCACCTCGACCGTCCGGGCCCGGGTGAGGTCGGTGGGCCACCCGCCGGGGGCGAGCGCGACCCGGATGCCGGACCCGCCGACGTCGACGCCCACCACCCGGGTGTCCTCGTCCGCGGGTTCCCGCCCTCGGACGGAGTCGAGGCGCCGGCCCGGGCCCGCGCCGGGCCGCTCGTGGTCAGCCACGGTGACGCCGGGAGGTGCGGCCACGGGTGACGGCCTGGTGGGTGCGGTCGAGGGCTTCGGCGGCCTGGGTGTCGAGGCGTTGCGCGAGGCGGACGTAGAGGCAGTCCACCACGGTGAGTTGGGCGGTGCGGCTGACCGTGGCGCCGGTGCGCAGTTCGCTCTCCCGGCCGGCGAAGGTGAGGACGCGGGCGACGGCGGCGGCGAGCGGTGAGCCGGGGTCGCTGGTGAGGGCGACGGTGGTGGCGCCGCGCCGGGCGGCCTCGGTGACCGGGTCGAGGACCTCGGGGGTGCGGCCCGAGTAGGAGATGCCCAGGGCGACGTCGGCGGTGGTCAGATGGGCGGCGCCCATCAGGGCGCGGTGGATGTCGGAGTGGGCCGCGCAGACGAGGCCGAGGTGCTGGAGCTTGTACTCCAGGTCGGCGGCGACCACGGCTCCGGCGCCTGCCGCGTACACCTCGATCCGGCGGGCCGCGGCCAGCGCGTCGACCACCGTGTCCAGGGCGTCGAGGTCGAGTTGGGCGGCGGTGTCCTCGGCGGCCCGGGCGGTGAGGTGGGCCACCTTGGTGACCACGGTGCGAGTGTCGTCCCCGGCCGCGATGTCCCCGTCGGCGCCGACCCGGACGGCGAACTCGTCGGCGGCCGCCACCTGGGCGGCGGCGAGCGCGAGGCGCAGATCGGGGTAGCCGCGCAGGCCGACGGTGCGACAGAACCTCGTCACCGAGGTGTCGGAAACGCCTGCCTCCGCCGCCAGTTGACTGATACTCAGGGCTGCGGCACCGGCCGGGTCGGCCAGCACGCGTTCGGCCACCGCGCGTTCCACCGGCGACAGGGAGGGCAGCCTGCCCCGCAGTCGCACCATCAGAGCCTGGGCCGACGTGCGGTCCACGACATCCCTCCCACATCCTGTTGCCCGCCGATGTTGCTCTTCCACATTCGAAGATTCCTGTGCGAGAATCCTCGACATCCCGACGGGTGTCAACCGCGGGTGTGTCCGAAGTGTGCCACCACGACCCCGGAGAGGAGAGCGCGCCGTGTCCCGTGCCGTCGTCCTCACCACCCGGGCCCACGTGGACTTCTGTCGCGTCACCGCCACCGCCTGTCCGGCCGTGGCGCCCCTTCGCTGACACCCTGCGCCACCCGGCCCACCACCGCCGCGCTCACGCACCCGGCCCACCGAGGATCATCCGTGCCTGCCCCGGCCGTCCCGACCGCACCCGCGCCCACACCGCCCGCACTGACGCCGCCCGCACCGCCCACGCCGCCGCTGCGTGCCGCGTACGTCTTCGACCGCACGCTCGCCGCCGCCGATCCGGACGGGCGTGCGCGCCTGCTCGACGGCCTGGCCATCACCGGGCTCACCACCCTCGTCACCAAGGCCTACGCCGTCACACCCGCCCTGGCCGCCGCCTGCCGCGCCGCCGGACTCCGGCTGCTCGGCAGCCTCGCCTGCCTGAGCGACCACGCCGAACCCGCGGAACGCCGCCGCCCCGACCTCCGGCCGGTGTCCGGCGACGGACGGCCGTGGCAGCGGTTGGAGTGGTACGACGGACTGGTCCCGACCGACCCGGTACACGGTGAGCGGCTCGCCGAGCGGTGCGCCGCCCTGGCGGGCCGCGGGCTCCTCGACGGACTGGTCCTGGACTTCCTGCGCTGGCCCCTGCACTGGGAGTTGGAGCTGCGGCCGGGCGCCCGGCCGCGGGACGCCTCCTACGACCCGACGACACTCGCCGACTTCACCCGCCGCACCGGGATCACCGTCCCGGCCGACCCGGTGGCGGCCCGCGCCGCACTGACCGGCCGCCACCGGGAGCACTGGCTCCGCTACCGGCGCGAGGTGATCACCGGCCTCGCCCGCGACCTGCTCACCGCCGCCCGCCGGGCCCGGCCCGGGCTCCTGACCGGCCTCTTCCTCGTCCCGGAGGAGGACGGCGCGCGCCGGGCGCGGCTGGTCGGCCAGTGCGCGGCGAAGCTGGCGCCGCTGGTCGACGCGCTGCTGCCGATGTCGTACCACGCGATCCTGCACCGCCCGCCGGCCTGGGTCGGCGCGGTCGCCGGGGCGGTCCGGGCGCAGGCCGCCGGCTCGCCGGGGACGGCCGTGGTGCCGGTGGTGCAGACCACCTCGTCGCCCGCGCTCGCCCGGGGCGCCGACTGGGGTCCGCCCGTCACCACCGCCGGGTTCCGGGCCGCCCTGGGTCACGCGCTCGACGCCTCCGGGGGCCGGGACCTCTGTCTCTTCCCCGGCGAGGGCCTGGACGGACCGAAGGCCCGCGCGCTCGCCGACGCCCTCGACTGAAGCGCGGCCGCCGCTCCCCTCCCCGCTCACCGTCCACCACTCCCCCTCCCCGCACACGCCGCTCGACCTCGGGGCCGGGTCCGTCGCCGAACCCTGCCCCGCCCTCACCCCCCGTCCCCGCACCACACCGGGAGCCCCCGTGCACCACCTGCCGCCCACCGAGGCGCGCAATCCCCGCAGCACCGGCATCGACCGGCTCGACGCGCTCGGCGTCCTGCGGCTGATCAACGCCGAGGACGCCACCGTGCCCGCCGCCGTGGCGGCCGCACTGCCGGTGCTGTCGCACGCGGTGGACGCCGCCGTCACCGCCCTGCGGACCGGCCGCACCGTGCACTACGTCGGCGCCGGCTCCTCCGGCCGCTACGCCACCCTCGACGCGGCCGAACTGCCCCCCACCTACGGGCTGGAACCCGGCCGGATCCGGGTCCACCTGGCCGGCGGGCCGGCCGCGCTCACCCGGGCGGCGGAGGACGCCGAGGACAGCGAGGACGCCGGCCGGGCCGCGCTCGCCGAAGCGGTGGCCGGCGACGTGGTGCTCGGCCTCGCCGCCAGCGGCCGGACCCCGTACGTGGCGGGCGCGCTGAGGGCGGCCCGCGCCGCCGGTGCGCTGACCGTCCTGGTGAGCGCCGACCCCGAGGCGCCGCTGGCGGACCTCGTCGACCTGCACGTCTGCGTCGAGTCGGGCCCCGAGGTGATCACCGGCTCGACCCGGATGAAGGCCGGCACCGCGCAGAAGCTGGTGCTGCACGGCTTCTCGACGGCCGTGATGGTCCGGCTCGGCCGCACCTGGTCCAACCTCATGACGGACGTCGCGGCCGGGAACCGCAAGCTCGCCGCTCGCAAACTCACCCTGCTCGCCCAGGCCTCCGGCGCCGGCCCGGAGGCCTGCCGGTCCGCGCTGACCGCCACCGACGGCGAGCTGAAGGCCGCCCTCGTGGTGCTGCTCGCCGACGCCGCCCCGGCCGCCGCGCGCGCCGCGCTGGCGACCGGGGGCGGGACGGTGCGGGGCGCGCTGGACGTGCTCCGCCCGGCGGCCGCCCGATGTCCCGGCGGCGTACCCGCCCGGGCCGCCGAACCGCTCGCCGCGAGCGCTCCTCCCGCCCCGGCCGCACCACATGCGCCACCCGCCACGCCGCCGGCCCCGCGGCAGTGACCGCGGGCGCCCGCGCGCGGCCCACCAGCCCACGCCACCGCACCGCCACACCGCCACACCGCCACACCGCCACACCGCACCGCACCGCAGCAGACCGCACTGACAGAGGAGTCCCACTCATGCACCGCCCCCGCCGCCTCGCCGTCGCACTCGCCGTCGGCGCACTGACCCTGACCGCCTGCGCCTCCACCGGGCGCACCACCGGGTCCTCCGCCGGTCCCGCACCCGCCCCGCAGGAGGCGCTGCCGACCGCCGTCCCGGCCGGCACCGAGATCCGGATCGGCGACCAGAACGCCCAGTTCGAGACGCTGCTCAAGGCCTCCGCCCAGGACCAGGGCACCGCGTACAAGCTCGGGTACAACGCCTTCCAGGGTGGCCCCGCGATCCTGGAGGCCTTCCGCGCCGGCTCGCTCGACGTCGGCATCGTCGCGGAGACGCCCGCCATCTTCGCCCAAGCCGCCCAACAGGACGTCAAGGTGGTCGGCGTCGCCCAGACCAGCCGCTCCGCCGTCCACCTGGTGACCTCGCCCGGCAACCCGGCGCGGACCGTCGCCGAGCTCAAGGGCAAGAAGATCGCCTACACCGAGGGCACCACCTTCCAGCCCGCCGTCCTCAACGCGCTCAAGCGCGCCGGGCTGAAGACCACCGACGTCACCCTGGTCAACCTCCAGGTCCTGGACATCCCCGCCGCGCTGCAGAGCGGTCAGATCGACGCCGCCGCCCTCACCGAGCCGCTCGCCTCCAAGTACCTGCTGCCCAACGCCGAGAAGGGCGCGCACGAGATCACCGACGACAAGGACCTCACCAGCGGCCTGCTGCTGCTCATCACCAGCGGCAAGACCCTCCGGGACCCGGCGCGGACCGCCGCGCTGGCCGATCTGACCGCCCGCTGGGTCAAGGCGCTGACCTGGCAGAACGCCAACGAGGCCGGGTGGGTGGAGCAGTACTACGTGAAGAAGCAGAACATCCCCGCCGCCACCGGGACGCAGATCTACCGCAACACCGGCACCGCGGTGTTTCCCCCCTACGACCAGGCCGTCGCCGACCACCAGGCCATCGCCGACCTCCTCGCGGACGCCAGGGCGCTCCCCGGGAAGCTCGACGTGTCGGGCGAGTTCGACCGCCGCTTCGAGGCCGTCCAACGCCAGGCCCTGGCCGGCTGAGCGGCACCCGGCGCTCCCCCGAGAGGACCACCGTGACCGTCACCACCCCGCTCGCGCCCACCCACCCCCACACCCCCGTCCCGACCGGCCCGACCGGCCCGACCCGGCGAGTGCGCCGACCCCGCGGGCCGGTGGGCCGGCCGCGCCGCCGGATCCCGTTCTCCCGCGCCCTCGGGCCGGTGCTGCTGCTCGTCCTCTGGTGGCTGGCCTCGGCCACCGGGCTGCTCGACCCGCAGACCCTCGCGCCGCCCACCGACATCGCCGCCACCTTCGGCGACCTGGTCCGGTCCGGCGAACTCCAGGAGCACCTGCTGATCTCCCTGCGGCGAGCCTCCCTCGGGCTCGGCTTCGGCGTGGCCGCCGGACTGCTGCTCGCGCTCGCCGCCGGGCTCAGCCGGGTCGGCGAAGCACTGATCGACGGCACGGTGCAGCTCGTCCGCTCGCTGCCGATCCTCGCCCTGGTGCCGCTGGCCATCATCTGGTTCGGCATCGGCGAGGAGGTCAAGGTGATCCTGGTGGCGCTCGGCACGCTCGTCCCGGTCTATCTGAACACCCACGCCGGGCTCACCGGCCTGGACCCCCGGTACGCGGAGCTGGCGCAGACCGTCGACCTGACGGCCGCCGGGTTCCTGCGGCGGGTCGCCCTGCCCGGGGCCGCGCCGGGATTCTTCACCGGGCTGCGGATGTCGGTGACCATCTCCTGGCTGGTGCTGGTGGTCAGCGAACAGATCAACGCCTCCAGCGGCATCGGCTACCTGATGACACAGGCCCGCACCTTCGGCCGCACCGACGTCATCGTCGTCGGCCTGGTCGTCTACGGCCTGCTCGGCCTGCTCTCGGACACCCTGGTCCGCCTGCTCGAAAGGAGGGCGCTGGCATGGCGCCGCACCCTGGCCTGACCGCCGGCCCCGTCCCCGGTTCGGAGCGCACCGACCCGCGCGCCGGCAGCGTCGACGGGACCGGGCCCGCCGTCCGGCTGCGCGGGCTCACCCGCGCGTTCGACGGCCGCACCGTCCTGGACGGCGTCGACCTCGACCTGGCGCCCGGCGAGTTCACCGCCCTGCTCGGCCACAGCGGCTCCGGGAAGTCCACCCTGCTGCGGGCCCTCGGCCGACTGGACGGCTACGGGTACGGGTACGACGGCCGTACCCGCATCGGCGCCGGCCGCGGCAACACGCCCGGAGCGACCGGCACCGGCACGGCGGACACCCCCGACCGCGTCTCGGTGGTCTTCCAGGACGCGCGGCTGCTGCCCTGGGCACGGGTCCTGGAGAACGTGGTGCTCGGTCTCCCCGGCCCCGACGCCGAGGAGACCGGACGGACCGTGCTCGCCGAGGTCGGTCTGACCGGCCGCGAACGGGACTGGCCGGCCGTCCTGTCCGGCGGCGAGGCGCAACGCGCGGCGCTCGCCCGGGCCCTCGTCCGGCAGCCCGAACTGCTGCTGTTGGACGAGCCGTTCGGCGCCCTCGACGCGCTCACCCGACTGCGGATGCACGCCCTGCTGCGCCGGCTCTGCGCCCGGTACCGGCCGTGCGTGCTGCTGGTGACCCACGACATCGACGAGGCGCTGGCGCTCGCCGACCGGGTGCTGGTGCTGACCGATGGCCGGATCTCGCACGACCTGCGGCCGTCCCCCGCCGGCTCGGTGGACGCTCCGTCGGGCACGTCACCGGACGGCTCGCCCGGCGGCGGCGCCGACGGTCGGCCGAGCTCCCGTGCGGAGCTGCGGGGCGAGCTGCTGGCCGCGCTCGGCGTGGAGGAGTGAAGGACGGGCGGGCGGGCTAGACCCGGTGGCCCGGTCCGCCCGCCCGTCGGCCACCTCCTCAGGACCCTCGGCATCGACCACATCCCACTGCCAGAGAGGAAGCCGAGGTCGGTCCGTTGAATGCCCGACTGCGAATTCGCGAGAAGATCCAGGAGGTTCGGGCCGGGTCTGCAGCATTCGCCCCGGCGCCGCTACCCACCGGCGCCGGGGCGAACGATCGAGCGGTGGTCGGCTCGGCAGGACTCGTCCGGGCGGTCGCGAACCACGGACCCGGCCCTCCCCCGAGTGGCCCGCGATCCCCGACAGGCTGTCAGGCTCCGGACAATGCAAGAACTGTCCGGAAGATGATCGTCAGCTCGTCAGACGAGCCTGTGACCTGTGCCGTCACAGAACCATCACACCAGTTCTGGTCGGAATTGGTCTCGACCATTGCAATGTCTTCACATTCGGAGGAGGCTCCTCGGCGAAGCGCAGGGGGCACAGACCCTGGCGCTCACCAATGGGAGGAAGACCACTCATGTCGCTTCGCAAGGCATTCTCCGCCGTGGCCGTGGCCGGGCTCGTGGCCGGCGGCGCCCTGATCGCCGCCCCGACCGCCCAGGCGTCCACCTACACCTACATCGGCATCTACCCGACCGCCGCCAGCTGCCACGCGGCCGGCCAGGCGTACGTGAACAGCCACCAGGCCATCGTCTACTTCTGCGACACCACCACCGAGACCGGCCCGGCGCGGCTCTCCGTCGTCCTCTACTGAGCCACCGGAACGCACTGGTGGTGGGCCGCACGACCGGCGGCCCACCATCGTTCGACGAGCTGGAAAAAGACGGTCGAGGAGTCGAGGGCCTCGATCTCCCGGCCGCGCGGCGGTAGCCGGTGATCCGGCTTCGCCGTTCCTTCTTCTGTCCACCGCCTGCGTGATGCCGAGGTCTCGGTCGGCCTGAGCGAGCGAAGCCGGACGCGGTGGAGGCGCGGTTCGGCTTCCGGTTCGTGGCCGACCACCGGGTCCCCCTGACTGCCGGGCTGCCCCTGGGTAGTGGCTGGCCGGCCCGCGTCTTCTCCGTGCGGCATCGTCACTCCCCCTGCTGACTCGCAGGCACAGCCCGCTGGCGCCCATCCGGGCGGACGGCGAGGATGGGTGGATGCGACGAGATCTCGTTGTGGTGGGTGCGCCGACCAGTGCGGGCAGCTACGCACCCGGCCAGGAGGCCGCACCAAGCGTGTTGCGCGAGCTGGGCCTGATCGACGGCCTGAGGGCGGCGGGCCGCCGGGTACGGGATGCGGGGGACGGGCCGCTGCAGGTGTGGGCTCCCGACCCGCAGCACCCGCGGGCCCAGAACCTCACGGCAGTGGTCAAAGCCGTCAGGGCGGTCGCCGACCACGTCGCCGGAGCGTTGGAGGAGGACGCGGACGTTCTGGTCATCGGCGGCAACTGCACCGTCGCACTGGGCGTGATGGCAGCTCTCACGGATCGCGACCCGGACGCCGGCCTGCTCTACATCGACCGGCACTTCGACCTCAACACACCCGCGAGCACCCGCGAGGGCGCCCTCGACTGGATGGGGCTCGCCCACGGACTGGACCTGCCCGGAGCCGCGGAGCCGCTGGCGGCCGCCTTCGCCCACCGCCCGCTGCTCACCCCGGACCGGCTCCACCTCCTCGGCATCGACCCCGAGGCCGCCACCTCCTGGGAACGCGAGCAGGCAAGAGGCTTGGACCTGCGATGGGGCTCGCACACCGACCTCGCCACCACGCCGGGACCCGAGGTGACACGGGCCCTCAGTACGCTCCCGTCCGGCCCCCTGGCCGTGCACCTCGATGTCGACGTCCTGGACTTCACCGACGCGCCGCTCGCGGAAAGCACGGACGGCCGCAACAGCGGCCCCACGCTCGACGCCCTGTCCGAGGCACTGGACACCGCCTGCCGGGACCCGCGCTTCCGAGCACTCTCGATCTGCGAGCTCAACCCTGCCCGCGCCGCCGGAAACCCCGCCGTTCTGCATCGGTTCATTGCAAGCCTTCAACACGCCCTGCGCGCAGCCCCGTGAACTGCGGCCGGGGACACCGGGGGCCTCCTCCGAACCCGCGCCGCCCCTCCGGAAATTGGCTGACCACCGACATCGGCGCACTCGACGTCCACGCCCGGGGCGAACCGCGGCCCATCAGTGGTGCCGGCGGGCGTTGAGCCGGGCAACCTGGCGCGTCAGACAGTCTCGCTCGGCGAGGTCGGGTTCCCTCGGGGCCGCCTCGGCGGTGACGTCGACGTCACCCGGGGCAGCGCCTCACCCCCCGACCCGAGCACCGGTTCGCTGCTGCCGGCGGCCCCCCGGAGCCCGCCGGCCTGTTGCCGGCCATCCAGGGCTGATCACGGCCCGGGAGCTGTCCGGCGAGCGCCCGCCGCCGATCGTCGCAGGATCCCCGGCAGAGGCCAGGTCCTGCAGTCGGGACAGTACAGGGCGAATCCCGGGGCGGTCGCCCCGCTCCTCAAGGTCGGTCACTGTCCGTGCTTGCCAGCGGGTCCATCTAGCCGAGGCTGCGGCGCACAGCGCCGCCGGTCGCCCCCGGCACACCGGCCGGGCATGCGGCCCGGCGGCCGGTCCGGTCCAGGCCGTAAGCCGGCTCGCCGGTAGGGCAAGGCCTCGCACGGGCGTCCTGCACCCGACCGGCCGTGCCGGTCCGCCTCCAGAAGACCCCGGCGCCGTAAGGTCCTCTCCGAGGAGACCAGGCTGACCGGTCGCGCGGACCGGGGCGCCGGAAGGCGTCGGGCCACGGGAAGAACGAGACGAAGGGCTGGCACGACACATGCAACAGCGCAGTCTGCGGGACCTCCAGGTGTCGGCCATCGGCCTCGGCTGCATGGGGATGTCCGCCTTCTACGGCACGGCCGACCAGGACGAGGGCGTCGCGACCATCCGGCGCGCCCTGGACCTCGGCATCACCTTCCTCGACACGGCGCAGGTCTACGGACCGCTCACCAACGAGTCCCTGGTCGGCGAGGCCGTCCGGGGACACCGTGACGAGTACGTGATCGCCACGAAGTTCAACTACCGCATGGACAGCGCCGTTCCGGGCGACATGTCGACCGTGGGCCGCCAGGACGGCTCGGCCGAGCACGTCCGCAGCTCCGTCCACGGCTCACTCGCGCGGCTCCGCACCGACCGCATCGATCTGTACTACCAGCACCGGGTCGACCCGACCGTGCCCATCGAGGAGACCGTCGGCGCGCTCGGCGAACTGGTCGCCGAGGGAAAGGTGCGGTACATCGGGCTGAGCGAGGCGAGCGGCGAGACCATCCGCCGCGCCCACGCCGTCCACCCGGTCACCGCCGTCCAGAGCGAGTACTCGCTCTGGACGCGGGACGTGGAGGCCGAGGTGCTCCCCACGTGCCGGGAGCTCGGAATCGGCTTCGTGCCGTACTCCCCACTCGGCCGCGGCTTCCTCGCGGGCCGCTTCAGCTCCCCGGACGAGCTCGACAAGGACGACTTCCGCCGCACCAATCCGCGCTTCGCCGAGGCCAATCTGGCGGCCAACCTCCGGCTCGCCGAGAAGGTGAAGGAGATCGCCACGGAGAAGCACGTCACCCCGGCCCAACTGGCAATCGCCTGGGTACTGGCCCGCGGTGAGGACCTCGTGCCGATCCCGGGCACCAAGCGCCGCACCTACCTGGAGCAGAACGCGGACGCGGTCGACGTCGAGTTGACCGATGAGGACCTGGCCCGCATCGAGGCCGAGTTGCCCGAGGTGGAGGGCGAACGCTATGACGAGGACGGAATGCGCGCGGTGAACCGCTGAACGACTGCCGCTGACCGGATGGGTGGCAGCCACGGCAGCAGGCGGGCCTGTACCGGATCGTGCTGAACAAGGACAGCGCCTGCCGCGCGACGTCCCGGTCGGCGGACGGTGTGGAGTGGCCGGGACACCGGTCCGGTGGCCCCGCCGTACACGTCGCGAGGCGTTGGCGCTCTGCGCGTAGCCGCCTCGCTCGCCTTGCGGCCGTCGTCCCGTTCGTGGGACGGTGCTGCGTCCAGCCTCTCGTGAGTCCGGCCTGCCGGGACTCTTCGTTCTCCGCTCGCTCGGCCCCCCAACTGGCAGTGCGGAAGCGGTCGTCAGCCTATGGAGGCCCGCGTAAAGCGCCCGCCCGATGCGCCGGTGAACACGACCCCGTTGTGGGCGAACCGCCACCCCTTGTCACAGAAGCGGTTGCGGAGTTCCTTCATCCCGAGCCGGTGTTTCCCTGTGTACTTGGCGCGGATCCACCGCATCAGCCGGCCCCAGGTGTGGGAGTCGACTGCGGTGAGGATCGCCTTTGACACCCCGTGTCGGAAGAAGTTCGCCCATCCCGCCAGGCTCCGGTTGACGCTGCGAAGCCGCTCGTCCAGCTCCATGTGGCGGGTCGATCTGTACGTCTGCTCCCGTACCTCGTCCTTGATCGACGCGATGGCCTTGTGGGACGGTTTGGTGTAGACGTAGTGCTTCGTGGTCCCTCGCTTCCGCCGGCTGCGGATGTTGTGCCCGAGGAAGTCAAAGCCCTCGTCGATGTGGACTACCCGGGTCTTCTCCGGTGCCGGCCGCAGCCCCAGCGGGGCGAGTACGGCCGCCACCTCCTCACGCAGGCTCTCGGCATGGTGGCGGTTTCCCGAGACCACCAGGACGAAATCATCCGCATAGCGGATGATGCGCCAGTTACCGAGGCCGTCCTTCTTGCACTTGGATCGCCGATACGGTGTCCCCATGTCGCGATGCCATTGCTGGTCGAAATGGTCGTCCGGCGCGGACAGCGCGATGTTGGCGAGCAGCGGCGATAGGATCCCTCCCGGTGGAGTCCCCGTCAGTGACTCTTCCCGATTTCCGAGTTCGGTAAGGATCCCGGATTTCAGGAACGCTTTCACCAGCCCGCAGATACGCTTGTCCTTGATCCTTACCCGGAAGCGATCCATCAATGCCGTGTGATTGATCTCGTCAAAACAGGCTTTGATGTCGCACTCCAGCACCCAGTGGTGCCTCGCCCTGCCGCTCCTTCCGGTGCTTCGCTTCTTCGGACTCGTTCTGCTCGTGGCGGCCATCGTGGCTCTTGTCTGGCCGAACGAGCAGGAGAGCCGGGCCTGGTTCGAGGCAGAGCGCACCACGCCGCGAGAAGTCCTGGTCTTCACCCAGGCCGCTTACCTCTCCTGGCTGGAGTCTGCTCCTGGTGCTCCTGGAACGACGACACCGAGGTCACAGCGGCCCTGGCCTGGTCCCTGCCGACGCTGCGCCGCTGACGCCGGGCGTTCGTGGTAGAGGACTCGCCTCCCGAACGACGTGCCCATCGCCGAGGGCGGAACTGCCTGCGGCGCGAACGACGCCGTGGGCAACCGCTTCGAGTGCTGGACGTCGGTCGACGACTTCGTCGGCTACCTCGACATCCCCGATGGCAAGGGCGGCCACCCCATGGACTGCTGGTCCGACGCGACCGGCAACAGCCAGGTCTGGCACTTCCGGCCGGCCAGCTACCGGGGCTGACCGGACCGGTCGGCAGCCAACACTGCGGCAGCACCGTGCCCTGAGTACCTCGCAGCACCCGGGAGGACATCCTCTCCACCTGCCCGAAGATCCGCTTCTCGGAGGTGTCCACTGTTCGGGGTGAAGCCCGGAGTGGGCCGTGGGCCCTACTCGCTGACAGTTGTGGAGAAGCGGACGGTGCGGGGGTCCCGCTCGTCGCCGCGGCGTTCGAGGAGCACGCTGTAGAGCTCCGGCCGTCGGCCGCGGAGCCAGCGCTGTCCTGTGGACATCGGCAGCAAGCCGAGGTCGAGGTCGGCCGTGACCATGGCGTCAACCGCCGCCCACGTTTCGCTCAGCACGCGGCCGTACGGGTCGATGATCATCGCGTTGCCGGTCCGGACCTCATTGTCGTCGCGCCCCACACCGTTGCTGAACACCACGAACACTCCGTTGTCGTGGGCCCGGGCCGGCAACCACCGCATGAGCCACCCGCGACCATGAGGTCCCCGGAACGCGGCCTCGATCGACTCCGGGTCCTGGTGCCGGTTCTCCCACAGCTCCATCGGGATCGGCTTCATGCCGTGCGGGCTGCGGGAGTCGGTCCCGCCGGTCTGGTGCGGCGCGACGAGTACCTGCGCGCCCAGCAGGGCAGTGGCCCGTACGTTTTCGACGAGATTGTTGTCCCAGCAGATCAGCACACCGACCCGCACGCCCCACGGAGTGTCGAAGACCGTGTAGCGGTCCCCGCTGGCGATTGCCTCGTGCTCGAACGCGTGCAGCTTCCGATGGACATGAACCGCCCCGTCAGGAAGGCAGATCGCATACGAGTTGAACAGCTGCCCGTCCTCGGCACGCTCCAGGAACCCGATGCCGATTCCCAGCCCCAGATCGCACGCGAGCCGGGCGACCGCGCTCACCGACGGACCGTCCGACGCCTCGGCCACCTCTTCCAGGTAGGCCACCGGGCTCTTGGTCAGGTGCCAGTAGCCGAGCAGGCACATTTCTGGCAGCGCAACCAGCTGCACCTCGTCAGCAGCAGCGGCTCTCGCGTAGTGCTCCACCCGCGCGAGGTTGAAGGCCTTGTCGCCCGGCCGGGACTCGAACTGCACGGCCGCGGTGCGCACAACGGTGGATTGCGACATCGAAACTCCCTCAAAGGTCGATTGCTTCCAGTACACCGGCCCCCATTCCATTCGTCCAATGAATCCTTGGAGCCGTGCCATACACTGAAGGAATGGAAGTGCGCTTGCTACGTGCCTTCGTCACCCTTGCCGGCCATCGGACCTTCGGTGCCACCGCCGAGGTGTTGTCGATCACTCAACCCGCCCTGACCAAGCAGATCCAGGCCCTGGAGGCGCAGGCCGGTGGCCTGCTCTTCAAGCGCGGCAGGCACGGCGCCGAACCGACCGAGCTGGGCCGGGCTCTCCTCCCCGACGCCCAGGAGATCGTCGACCGCGCCGACGCCCTGGTGCTGCGGGCCCATCGG
Organism: Kitasatospora sp. NPDC058218; assembly: GCF_042882445.1. Taxonomy (NCBI): domain Bacteria; kingdom Bacillati; phylum Actinomycetota; class Actinomycetes; order Kitasatosporales; family Streptomycetaceae; genus Kitasatospora; species Kitasatospora sp. NPDC058218. Next base: position 35,848 of record NZ_JBHVWC010000048.1, read on the forward strand.
ATCGCCGATGGCGAGACCGGCCACCTGTCGATCGGCTTCGGAATGTCCAGCATCGATCTCGCGCCACGTGACGTGGCCGAGTTCCGCCGCCGCCACCCCGGGATCGGCGTCACGCTGGACGACATGTCGTCCAGCGTGCAGGTGGAGCGGGTACGCCGAGGCGAACTGGACGCGGGATACATCCGGCTGCCGGCCGGGGACGGCCTGGAAGTGCTCGAACTCAGTAGCGACTCCCTGGCCTTGGCATCCCCGCCCGACAGGGCTCGACGACCGCTGACCGATCCTGCGGACGTCGGCGCGGCAATGGAGGAGTACGGGCTGGTTCAGTTGGCGCGAGCGAGAGGACCGGGCCTCGCCGGACAGGTGGACACCTACCTGGCCGCGTGCGAGCTTCATCCGGAGGTGATCCAGCACGCCAATGACCTGCAGACCGTGCTTGCCCTGGTGGCAGCCGGGGTGGGTGCTGCGTTGGTACCCGAAAGGGTCCGCAGCATCGCACCGGCCCAAGTCTCGATCACCCCGATCGACCACCCGGCCGCGCGCTGGCAGGTCGGAGTGGTGTGGGATCCCGACCGTCCGCCGCGGGCGCTCACCAAATTCCTCGAGGTGGTGCGGGCGCTTTCACGCCCGTAGCAGCACGGCGCCGCGCCGGCTGCCTTCGTCGAGCGCGAGGGGCATGCTCGTCTGTCTCGCCCACGCAGGGAGCGCGGGGGGGCATGCCCATCGGGCGCCGGCGCTTCACCGGCCGATGAGGCCTGGTCACACCGGGATCGGTGCTCGGCTCGTCCCGCCCTGCCCGTCGGAGGGGGTGGCGGCCGGTCGCTGTACGGCGGGCTCGGTGGCCCCGGCGGCCTCGGCCGGTTCGATGGCTGGGAGGGGGCCCGGCCCGGCGTCGGTGCGGGGTTCGTCCTCGTGCAGGGCACCGGCCTCGGCCTTGAGGATGCGCATGGAGCGGCCGAGCCACGGGCGAGGTCGGGGAGCTTCTTGGAGCCGAACAGCAGGGCGACCACTGCGACGACGAGAAGGAGGTGCCACGGTTCGAGGGCATTGCGGAGCATGGTCAGCCACCGGATCCTTCCGGGTGGTGGGTGTGGGAGACGGATCAGCGTCACCCTCCGGACGCTGACCGGGGCCGGGCACCGACGGGACCCGCCCAGTCCGTCGGCACCCGGAATCTTCAGAAGGCGCGCAGGCCTCGGCCGGAGCGGCCGGCCTTGAGCGCCGGCGGGAGGAAGCGGACTCGCCCACCGGCGCTGCGGCCGTAGGAGCGCCCCTGACCACGGAGAGCATGCCCTGGTGACGCGGCACGACTCCGGACGCGGCGCCGACACCGAGCCGCAGCCGACCGGGCCCCGAACGGGCCCCGAACGCACCGGGGCCTGCCCCGGCCGCAGCCCACCACACAAAAAGACTTACCCATCACACCGCCATACCCCGGCTCCGCCCTCCCGACCCGACCACCGCGAAGCCCCCAAGCCCCACGGCCCGGACACCGCGCAGCCGCCGGCAGGCGCGAATCACCGCTGACGCCCCGAAGCACCAAAACGCCGCGCCCCGGGGTCTCGCACCCGCCGTTCGCACCGGCAATCCCCCGTCCCCCGCGCGACCGACTCCAGGACCTCACCCGAGCCACCTGGCAACCGCACACCGCCGCGGCCGGGCCCGCACCGTCGTGCCGGCCGACACCCGCCCGCTCCCCCACAACACCCCCGAAACCGGCCCCGCCCCAGGCCGAGCCGTCCCCCATGAAGGAAGACCATGACCAGACCCGAGCCGCACGGCATCAGCCGCCGCTCCGTCCTGCGCGGTGCCGCCATCGCCGGCGCCGCCGCCTCCCTGCCCCAGATCCTCATCCCCACCCGCGCGCACGCCGTCGACGACGACACCAGTGGCAGCTACGTCATCGCCTTCAACGACAACGGGGCGAAGCGGCAGATGATCCTCGGCCTCGGCTTCGAGATCCAGTCCGACTCCATCGGCTCCAACGACGGCCCCACCGACGACACCCTGGTCAGCGGCGTCCCCCTCGACCTGACCGCCACCGCGTACACCCGCTTCATCAACGACATGCTCAAGGCCGACCGCAGCTTCCGCTACTGCCGACTCGCGATGGGCCTCTACCACCGGGGCATCGGCTCCCGTCGACGCCATCCTCGGCCCTGCCACTGCGGAAGGCTCCGCGATGGCGGTGCGTCCTCACGCCTGGGGCGGCGCCTGACTTCCTTGGCGCTGCCGCTGCCGGTAGTTGCGCATGGACACCTGGGAGCCGCAGCCGGGACTGCAGTACAGCCCTCCCCCATTGCGGGTGCGGTCGAAGAAGCCGAAATGGCATGGGGGGTTCCGGCACGCCTTGATGCGCCCCCAGTCGCTGCTCTGGGCAAAGGTCGTCACCGCAGCCAGTACGGTTCCGAACACACGCTCCACCCCCGCCTGCGGCGACACCAGCTCGACACCACCGGCCGTAACCATCGTCGCCAGCGGGTAGAGCGAACCCGCGCGCCGCAGGTGCCGCTCGGCACGCTGCAGCGGCTCACCCAGGCTCTCCTCGTCGCCGGAGTGCGCGAGCAGCACGGCCACCAGGGCATCGCGCAGCTCGCGCGCGGCCGCGGCATCAGCATCGGTCGCCACGGTTTCACCGCCGAACTCGTCGTACTCCGCCAGCCACGCCGCGAACGAGTCCCCATCCCCGAACAACTCGCGCCGACCGGACCCGTCCGCGCGCGTGTTCACGAACGCGAGCACGGTCTCCACCGCCGGCGTGACGGTGCGCGGGCTGAGTTTGGGAGATCCGGCTGTCGCACTGCTCATGCCCTCACCCTACATCAGCAGGAAGAGGCACTAACCCGTCTAACGGGCAACCCAGAGCGCCATCCCACTTGACTCGTTGCGATCTAATTAATTACGGTCGCAACATGAATGGAACATCCAACCAGCAGACCCACCCCCGCACATGGCTGATCACCGGCGCGACGTCCGGCATCGGCCGCGAACTGACACTCCAGGCGCTCGAGAGCGGCGACGCCGTCTCGGCCCTCGCCCGCGACACCGCTTCCCTGGACGAACTGACCGAAGTGCACGGCGAGCGCCTGCTCCTCACCCAGGCGGACGTGCGTGACGAGCAGGCCGTCCGGGAAGCGGTGGAGCGCACACTCACACGGTTCGGCCGTATCGACGTTGTGGCCAACAACGCCGGCTACGGACTGTTCGGAGCCATCGAGGAGGCCTCCGACGCGCAGGTCCGCGCCGTGTTCGACACCAACGTCTTCGGAGTGCTCAACGTGCTCCGCGCGACGTTGCCGGTGCTCCGCGCCCAGCGATCCGGGCACATCCTCCAGGGCTCGTCCGTCTACGGGCAGTCCGCCCATCCCGGCGTGGGACTGCTGGCCGCGACCAAGCACGCGGTCGAGGGGCTGTCGGACGCTCTGGTTGCCGAGGTCGCACCGCTCGGCATCAAGGTCACGATCATCCAGCCCGGGCTGACCGCGACCCCCTTCCTGGCCAACCTCGACGTCGCGGCCGGCCTGGCCGACTACGACCAGACCGTCCGCGAGGTTCAGAAAGGCATCGGAGAGTTGCCGGCATCCGCGTTCTCCTCCGCGGCGCGGATCGCCGCAGGCATCCGCGCCGCGGTCGACAGCCACAATCCTCCGCTGCGCCTGGCCCTCGGCACCTCCGGCGCCACGGGCATGCGCGCCGCACTGGAGGCACGCATCGCAGACCTGGACGACTGGAAGCACGTGACCGACGCCGTCGACAGGTAATCGCAAGTCCCGCCGGGGGCCACGGCGCTGACAGCCGAGGTGCCCTCGGCGGCGTAATCCACACATGCCCGGCAAGCCGGGAAGGGATCTCGCTTCGGGCGGGAACCGACTCCTCGGAAGTTCTGCGTCACGCAGGCCAACGGATTGCGTCGGTTCACCCCACCCCAGGAGCACCGACCTGGGACGGAGCGTCAGGGCTCTGGGGTCGCCCGTCAGCCGGCTGAACTTCGGGGCGGAGCGGGCTGTCCAGGGTGGGCGGAGCGTACCGCGTGGTGACGCCGGAGCCGGCGGCCGCGGCCAACCCCAGGCTCGGGAGGCCGACGGCGGCGGTCCAGGCGTAGCAGTCTGCGGTGGCCGGGCCGGCGGCGAGGGCCAGGAGCAGGCTCATGTCGGCGGCCTCGGTGACCGTGCCCTTGGCCAGGCCGCCGTGCGGCAGCAACGCGCGCAGCGGCTCCAGGACCGGCAGGACAGTGGCCTGGACCTGGCGGGCACGGGTCTGCGGGGACGTCGCGTCCAGCAGGTCGGCGAGCCGGCCCCGGCGCTCGGCAGCGAGACCGGGCACTTCTCCACCGACCGGGCGCGCAGCACCGACCAGCAGATGCTCGACCTCCTCGCCCCCTTCGCCGGCCAGCGCCACAGGTGAACCAGCGGGGGCACCGCTACCCGCGCCGGCCATGGAGCACAGAGCACACCAGCCCTTCCAGGCCAGCTCATTCGTATACGGGAACTCCTCGGACGGACTTTGTCCTTGTCCATCGGCGAGGAGCGGATCCCAGGTCAGCCATCACAACGGGCAGCAGCGGGCCGGCCCACCGCACCGGCACCCGCAGATCAAGACCCCGGCCCAGACCCGCCACCGGAACGACGAACACTGCTCACACCCGTGCTCGATGAGCGGTGCCGGACGCGATCGCGCCGCCTCACGAGCAGTCCCAGTGGTGGTCCACCGGGCGGTCCGGGCACGACCTGCACTCGAAGATGTAGACGCCGCCCGCGTCCCCGAACATCACCTGGGCGGGACTGTGCGCTCCACGCCCCCCGGTGGCGTCACGTCGCTCCTCGCCGGTCTCGCTGTCGCGGTCCTCCAGCGGGAGCCAGGTGCGGTACGACAGGCCGTCGTACTCCCAACTGCTCACCGTCAGGAGGTGGTCCATCGTCCGCCCGCAGGTCGGGCAGTCCGGCCAGCAGGGTTCCTGGGTCCAGCTCGGGTATCCGCCGAGCTTGATCCCCGGGGCCTCGGCCAGGTGGTAGCTGTACCACAGGCCGGTACGGGCCTTCAGCTCCTCCAGCCGGACACGCAGCGCCGGACTCACCTCATCCGGCATGTCCCAGCTCGGGTAGTCGAGCACCGGCTCGGGGTGCAGGACGCACGGGGCCGGGATGCTGTCCTTGGGCGCCGTGCTGACGGTCGACGGCGCGGTGTCGAGGACCGCGCCCACCGAGTCGGAGCTCCGCCAGACCACCCGGGGCGTCGGCTCCGGGCAGAGGTGGACGATGAACGGGCACCAGAGTACCTGGAGCAGGTCGGTCCCGGCGGGGAAGTCGAGCTGGGGCACGTCCCGTCGGTGGACCTGGACGACGGACACCATCGGCACCGGCCCCTCCGTCGCTGGCTGGCCCCACTCCCCCGGGTGGCTGCTGCTCGGGCAGAGCGGCCACGGCTCGTCGGCAGGCCACAGCAGCGGCCCACCGACCGAGCTCTCGGCCGAGGACGGGTTACCGGCACGCGGGTGGAGGCGAATTGCGTCGCGCCGCAGTGGCACAAGCTCGGGGAAGAGCTGCTCCACATCCACGGGCCGATGCGGGGTCGTGCGGGTCATCGTCGTCTCCAGCGTGCGGTGCGTCGTGGCAGTCGGGCCGGACGGGATTGCCGGGCCGACACGGGTGCAGGTGGTTCAGGGGAGGTAGGTACAGCTCGAAGCGCTCGCGCGGTCAGGGGATGAAGTGAGCTCCGAGCAGACCTCGGCCGGCGCCCGCTGCGGCACGCCAGACCGGGGGCACGCTGTCGAGAAGGGCGTCGATGTCGTCCTGGTCGCCTTCGGGGTGGAGGGCGGCGGCGAGACGCAGCTCGGCCCGGCGTCGTGTTTGAGTGGTCCAGGTGAAGGCTCGTTCGACGGCGGGGAGGGTCTGGAGGGACCTGTTCGGGGGTGAGGATGAGGTCTCCGAACCAGCCGGGCAGTTCGGCGTTGCACTGAGGTCCGAGGGCGAGGGCCATGGCGGTTGCCGGGTGGGCCTCGCGGGTGGCAACCGCGAGGTGGGGCAGGGCCTTGTCGTAGCCGCGTTCCCATGCCTCGTAGACGAGGCAGATCCTCTCGTGCAGTGCGGACGGGGCGGCCGCGGCGAGGAACTGATACATGATCGCTTCGGTGCTGCCGGCCTGGTGCCACCGCTGAAGAAGGTCCCTGGATTCGGGGAGTGCGGCTTCGGCCTCGATGGCCGGTGCCAGGTCTGTCCTGTATCGCGTGATGGTGTCGGCGTGCATGGGTATCAGGCACCACATCCCCAAGAAGCTCACGGCGGCTCCCCCTCTCCTCATGGTGGTGTGATGTTTGCATGCCGGCCTGACATCGGGTTGCCCGCCCTTCTCCGCGACCGCCTCATTGACGACCCAGCCCGCCACCGGCTACCGTCCGCCGCTTCGCCCGCGCCGACAGCATCGACGAATTGCTGGTCAAGGCGGCCAACCTGCAGTCTGGCTGCGTAGGTGAGAACGAAGAGCGCTTGTTGGTCAGAGCTGGTGGCATCAGGTGGCTGATGGAGCCCCAGATGTTGATGAGAAGTAGCGGCGGCTCCGGCGCCTGGGGATGGTGGTGACGTCGACCTGGGGGCGTCCGTATCCTTCGCCAGGTGAGTCTGATCGAGATGGTTCCAGGGCAGGTCGAGCTCGTCGTTCAGGGGTCAGGGGCGTCGGCGGCCTCTGTCCGGATGTTCGATTGGTCGCGGGCAGAGTACGAGGTCGCCTTCGCGGTGGAGGCCATCGATGACGGTGTGCGTGCACGGCTTGAGACCGTGACGGTGACCGTCTGGGACAACATGAGCGAGTTCTTCGACGGCCTCGCGCGCGACTTCCGTGGCTGGGAGGGCGAGCGGGTCTGGGTCAACAATCACCTGGTCGTGACAGCTACGTTCGGCTCGGGTGGTCATGTGCATCTGGGTTGGACCCTGCGGTCCGGATTCTTCCCCGGCGACTGGAGCTGCACCGTGACGACCGTGATAGAGGCCGGCGAAGGGATGACGGCCGTAGCCGCAGACCTACGGGAATTCCTGCGCGAAGAGTAGGCCTTCGACAGCCGGCCCGTCCCGAGCACTGTCTCAGCCGACGGCCTGCTGTTCGACGCGGGTGATGGCGAGGCGGTAGGAGTCAGTGCCGGTCTCGATGATGTTGCCGCTGAAGGTGCGGCGCTCGAACGGCTCGTCAGGCAGCGGCGCCAGCAGTGGTTGCTCGGCGGCGAACTACTCGCCGATCGTGCGAGGCCGGGAGCGGATGCGGCGGGCGTCGTCCTGCTCGTCCCACAGCTCGATCATCGGGTTCAGCTCCGCCAGCGTGGGGACGGGAACGAGGCACTTGCGGCGGAACCAGCCGAGTTGTCCCTCGACCGCACCCCTCTCGTGGACGCCGCCGATACCAGGCTGGCAGTAGAGAGCTTCCAAGCCAGCACGTTCTCGTACGCGTCCATCCCCAGCGCCTCGGCGGCCACCTCGGCATCGGAGGCCATGCCCTTGCCCGGGTCGTCCGGCTGGGCCTCCTGCCAGAGGATGATATCCGGCGCCGGGGTGAGGGACTTGATGAAGGCGATGGCTTCGTCACGGCGCCAGCCGTGCTGGACGTTGCAGCCCAGGATCCGGACCGTCTCCGGGATCGTGCTGGTCACGCTGGTGCTGGTGTCGGACACCGCTGCTCCTTCGAGTGGTGGATATGGTGCACGTCGTCCCGGGATGGGCCGCGCAGACTTGACGATTCGCCGCAGTGCGGCCGAGGCCGGGCGGCGCGCGGGGGCCGCCGGCTGCGGGGCGCTTCTCCTCACGCGGTGTCATGAGCGGCTGGTGGGTGCGGCCGTGGCCGCGGTGAGGAAGAAGGTGACCGCGTAGGTGAACCGGCCGCTGCGGACGGCCTCGTCGAACTGGCCGGTGAACTGCTCGGCTTCGGTGCGGGTGAGGTGTCCGTGTTCGGCTGCCGTGCGGGCCCAGGTCCGCAGCCCCAGGCAGTTGTCGGCCTCGCGCGGATCGCGCACGACGAGCGTTCTGGCCTCGGTGCTGACGTCGAGCAGGCCACGGCGGGCGAGGAGGCCGGCGTGCCGGTGGGCGAGGGTGCCGTGGCGGAGCTGGACGTCGGCCCGGAACCGCAGGACCCGGCGGGCCAGTTCCTGGTCGGCGATGTCGAGGACCTGGGTGTCGTAGTCGGGGTCGGCGAGAGCGATGCGCCCGCCGGGGCGGATCACTCTCAGCATCTCCGTGAGGACCTGCTCCGGGTCGGCGACGTGCTGCAGGACACGGTCGGCCCAGGCCCCGTCGAAGGAGGCGTCCCGGAAGGGCAGGTGGTGGGCGTCGGCGACCGCGACGTGTGCCAGCCCGCGGGCGTGTGCATGGCGGGCCATTGTGGTCGAGCGGTCGATGGCCGCGACGGTGCTGCCGTATTCGCGGGCCATGCCCTGGACACTGTCGCCCGTCCCTGCCCCGATGTCGAGGAACCGGTCACCGGGCCGGGCGTGGAGAAGCTCGCGCAGGCGGGCCTTGTAGGCCGCGTAGAACGGGTGGTCGTCCAGCGTGTCGAGGACCTGGACGAACGCGGCGGGTCGGGGCTGCTGGTCGACGGCCGTGAAGCCGTGGGCGGCGGGCGGGCGCATCCTGATGCTGCTCCTGCTGGGGGTGAGGTCGGGAGGTGGGCGTGGCGCGGGTGACGGTCAGTGGGGCTGCTCTCCCGGGCTGGCCGGCGCCGGCCGCAGGTCGATGCGCGTGAAGTACTCGCGGCCGGTGATCCGCTCCCGAACGTCTGTGGGGAGGCGGGCGAGCAGGCCGGGCAGCGGCCGTTCCCGGTCGACCTGGCTCCGGTGGGCGCAGATGGCCGCCCACTTCGTGTCCAGCCACGGGCGTACGTCCGCGACCAGGTCGACGCTCTCGTCGGGGACGCTGAGCACCGACTTGTCGACCCGGGTGAGGAGCGGGCCGAGGTCGGCGAGGGCCGAGTGCGGGTGGGTCGCCAGGTGGAGCGCCGAAGGCCGCCAGGGGGCTCCGGCGTCCGGGTAGAGGTGCTCTAGCCCGGCGGCGGTCGCGGCGAGCACGACGGCCCGGTGGGTGAGGCGGTGGTCCGGGTGGCCGGTGAGGCCCCCGTACGCGTCGTGGGTGAGCACGATGCCGGGCCGGAACTCGCGGATCTGCCGTACGACGTCCTCCACCAGGCGCTCCAGCGGCACGTCGCACAGCCGCGGGCCGGTGGAGGACTCCGGGACGCGGTGGTCGGCGTACCCCAGCATCCTCGGCTCTCCTGCTCCGAGGATCCGGACGGCGTCGGCCAGCTCGGCCGCGCGGTGGGTGCCGGGGGCCCAGGTAGCGGTGACCACCGCCGTGGGCGCTCCCGAGTGGGCGTGCTGGGCAAGGACTCCGCCGGCGACGAGCGACTCGTCGTCCGGGTGCCCGAACACGGCTAGCAGGCTGGGAAGTTGCGGCACAGGTACCTCCTGGAGCAGCGGTGGTGTCGACCGCCGGTGGCGGGCCGGGCGCTGGTGCGGGGCGGGGCGGGGTTACAGGACGGGCGGGCGTCCGGCGGCGGTCAGGCGCCACGCGGTGCGCCAGCTGATTGGCCGCCGGTCCTGGTCGTGTCGGCCGGCCCATCCCTCGCGAAAGCCCCGCCAGGACTCGCGGGCGCCGCCGCCGCGGATGGCCCGCACCGCGGTGGCGGCGGTCCACACCGCCAGGTACACAGGGATCAGCGGGGCGGGCAGGTTGCGGTAGGCCACCCACACGCGGTTGCGGGCGGCCAGGCGGTGGAAGAGGGCGTGCCGGGACGGACTGCTGAGCGGGTGGTGCATCCGGAGCCCGGCCGCGTACCAGCCGGTGAAGCCCCGGGCCCAGATCCGGTACGAGATGTCGAACCCCTCGTGGTACAGGAACAGGCCCGCGCACCACCCGCCGACCTGGTCGAAGACGGTGCGGCGGACGAGGACGACGCCCTCGGTCATGGACGTGACCGTGCCGGGACGGCCCGGGTCGCCGGCCCGCAGTCGGGGCACCCAGCGTCGCGGGGTGGTGGTGTCGTCCGGGCCCGTCAGGCGCGGCTGCACATAGCCGGCTTCGGGGTGCTGCCCGGCCTCGGCGACGAGCCGGGCGAGGACGTTGGGCCCAGGGAAGGAGGCGTCGTTGTCCAGGAAGAACAGGTAATCGGGGGGCAGGTCGAGCTCGGCGAGGGCGCGGGCTCCCTCGTTGCGGCCGCCGGGGATGCCGAGGTTCTCGGGCAGGACGACGGTCAGGGCGCCCGCCGGGACGACGTCCGGTGTGCAGCCGTTGCCGACGACGCAGATCCGCATCTCGACTCCGCGTTGGGCCAGGAGCGTGGCCTGCGAGGCGCGCTCCTCCTCGGGGCGGTCGTTCATGGTCAGCAGGACGACACCGACGACCGGACGCTGGACCCGGTCCTGCCCTTGTGCCGGGTCGGTAGTCGCGAGGGGCGCCGCCGGGCGCCGGGTGCCGGTCATCCCGCGCTCCTCGTGACAAGCTCGCCGGCCGCCGCGACGACGGGTTCGTCAGGCCCGGCCCATTGGAAGACCAACCGGCTGAGCACCTTGTCGACGACGTGGCCGGCCGGAAGATCGCTGTCCGGGGTCGCGGCGGGGTGGACGGTCATCCGGGGGTAGCCGTGGCCGCGCGCGTGCTCGTCCCACCGACGCACCGCTGCGGCGAGCCGGTCGGCGAGGGCCGGGCCGCTCTCGCCGAAGGCATGGGCGACGAACTCGGCCCGCCGCTCGGCCGGTGTCTCGCCGTCTTTCACCCAGACGTAGGTGAGGTAGGCAAGGCTGCCGTCACCGAGCAGGGCGGCCGCGTTCTCGCTTCGGGCGAAGGCCGTGATCCCGGTGTCCGTGTCCCGGTCGCCGGCGAGGCGGCAGAAGCCCGGCACCGTGCTGGCCAGGTAGAGCTGCAGCGTCTCGAAGGACTCCCCGCCCGCGATGGTCACGCCGGTGAGCGCCTCGTGCCGCGGGCCGCGCAGCGCCTCCTCCAGCCCCGTGGTGTCGCCGGCCGGGCCGTCCTCGAAGCGCAGCCGCAGCTCACCGCCGGCCAGGCGAACGGCCGGGGTGGTGCGGCCGTTCTGCCCGAGGTCGCGGACGAACCCGCAGTACGTCCACCCCGTCGCGTGCAGCACGTCACCGCGCCGCTGGAGGGCGATCGCCCGGGTGTAGCCGTGGATCTCCAGCGGCACCACGAGGGTGGCTCCCTCTCGGAGTTGCTGCCGCCAGGCAGGAGCGATCTCCCAGACGTTGTGGGTGATCACGCAACCGTCGAACCCGCCGCGGGGCACGTGCCGCGCGGGAGCGCCGAGCGCTCCGTCGCCCCGCAGGGCCAGGACCCGGCCGCTGCCGGCCTCCGCGGTGAACCGCCGGGTGCGGCGCACGACGTACTCGTCGATGTCCACGGTGACCACCCGGCCGCCCTCGCCGACGACGTGCGCGAGCAGCTCCGCGTTGTAGCCGCCGGAGCCGACTTCGAGCACGGTCGCGCCGGGCTCCAGCCGGAGCTTGGCGGCCATGCCGGCCTGCAGCCACGGCGCCGACACCGAGCTGGTCGCCCGCCCAGTCTCGTCCCGCCGGGTGACGACGGCCAGGTCGTCGTCGTAGGCGCTCGCCAGGTCCTGCTCCGGCGTGAAACGGTGCCGGGGCACCGTGCGCAGCGCGTCGAGGATGTCGGCCGGCAGGGAGGGGTTGGCGGCGGCGACGCGGTCGGTCATCTCGGTGCGGCGGCGGGCGGCTTCCGGGCTCTCGCCGGGCGCGGCCGGGTGGGCGGTGTCGTGCGGGTAGAAGGTGACCGGCGGCAGGCCGGGCACCGAGCCCGGCCAGGTGGCCTCCAGGACCTGTGCGCCGGGTGCGAACACCGGGCCCAGGCACGCCAGCGAGGTCGTGTCGAACCACTCCCACCGCGTGAACTTGTGCGGCTCCAGCATGGCGGGAGTTCCGGTGAACGCGGTGACCCGGGTGACGGCGGTCAGCCTTGGCACTCCCTGGGCGGCGTCGGTGAGGATGGCCAGCACGGTGGCGTCCTCTGCCAGCAGGCCGGTCTCCTCGGCGAGTTCGCGCACCGCGGTGGCCTCCAGCGGCTCCGGGCCCTCGATCTTGCCGCCGGGCAGCTCCCACATGCCCCGGGCGGACCAGCCGAGCAGCACCTGGCCGCGGTCGTTGGTGACGACGGCCAGGGAGCCGGCGACCGCGACGTTGCCGGTCGCCGGCACCGTGCGCTCCGTCGCGACGGTGTCCGCGCACGGGCCGCGCAGCACCAGCACGGCCAGGTCGCCGGCGTCGATCCGCTTCACGTCCGTCCAGCCGGACGTGAGGGCGGCGATCTCGTCCTCGTCGAGGGCGATGCGGCGCTTGTCGGCGGGCGTGGAGGCGGCGAGCGGCGTGGTGATCACCACGGTGCCGCCGGGGCTGAGCCGCCGCCCGAGCGCGTGCAGCAGGTTGGTCCTGCTCGCGACGAACGCCACCGAGAGGCGGAAAGTGATCAGATCGTAGGAGTCATCGCCGAGCGGGGCGGGGTCGTCGTGCTCGATGTCCAGGCGCAGCCACCGCACCCCGGCGGCGTCCGGGTGGGCCGTGCGGGCGCGCTCCAGCGCGGCCTCGGCGAGGTCGACCGCGTCGACCTGGAAGCCGGCGGCGGCCAGGTGCGCGGCCAACTCGCCGGTGCCGCAGCCGATGTCGAGAGCCCGGCCGCCGTCGGGGGCGGGTGCGTGCTCGGCGAGCAGCGCCCGCTCGTCCTCCCCGAGCGGACTGAACTCGGTGCCGTCGCTGTACAGCTGCTCCCAGGGGTCGGCCGGGACGGTTCGCACAGTGCTGCTCCTCACGGTTGGTGTCCTCACGCTCGGTGGGTGGTGCGCAGGCGGGCCAGGGTGCGGCGGCCGCGCTCCACCAGTTCGGGATCGTGGTTGGCGGCCCCGTACTGGATCCCGGAGACGGCGTCCAGGACGGCGTGGACGGCCAGGTGCTGCTCCTCGGCCTGCGAGAGGTGCCTGCCGTAGCCGGCCATCACTGCCTCGTGGAGGTCCGGGCGGCTGGTCCAGGCGTCGGACATGCGCACGAAGTCCCGTACGGCCGGGCCCCGTTCGGCTCGCTCGAAGTCGATCACGTACAGGGTGCCGGTGTCCGCGTCCCATCGCAGGTTGCGGAGCTGGAAGTCGCCGTGGGTGGGCACCAGGTCGAGCGCAGGGAGCTGTTCGGCGCTCTTGGCGATGGCGCGGATGTAGTCCTCGTCGCCGGGCGCCAGCAGGTCGCGGGCGCCGGCCAGGTGCCGCTCCAGCTTCACCGGCGCTGCCGGCGCCCCGCCGCCCGGCCGTACTGGGGCGCTGTGGTGGATGGCGGCCGCGAGCTGTCCGATGCGGTGGAAGATGTGCCGCTGCTCCTCGGGCGGGTGGACGGCGCCGTGGAGGGAGCGGCCGGGCACCGCGGTGAGGATGACGGCCCGAAGGTCCGGGTCGGTGGCCACCAGGCGGGGCGCGGCAGCGCCCAGGGCCGGTACCCAGGTCCGGTAGGCCTCGACTTCGCGGTCGTGGAAGCGGCCGTTCTGGTGGATCTTGACGAACCAGTCGCCGCCGCCGGTGCCGCCGGCCCGCCAGACGCGGCTGCCTTCCCGCGGCCAGGAGGTGTCCGTCCAGGCTCCGATGCGCCCGATCGCCTGCTCGGTGAACTCGCGCACACGCCGCTCGGGTGCGGCGTCCGCCGCGCCTGCGGAGAGCACCGGGTGGAGGCGGTCCGCCTCGGGGTCGTAGGCGATCGGGTCGCCGGGCTGCTGGAAGTGGACGGCGAATTGCCGGCCAGCCAGGTAGGCGTCGAGTCCGGCCCGGCAGTAGGCCACCATCGGGGACGGCAGGGAGCTGAGCGGATACCAGCCCATCGCGTCGCACACGGCCGGCTCCATGATGCGGGGATCGCCGCTCCAGCGCCGGACCTCGAACAGGACCCCGACGCGCGCTCCGCCGCCGGGGCTTCGGTGGTGCACGGTGACGGCGTGCCGGACGTCGGCCGGGTCGATGTCGACGCCGGTCTCCTCCTTCGCTTCGCGGATCAGCGCCTGGACGGCGTCCTCGTGCGGTCCGTCGAGGTGCCCGCTCGGGAGGTGCCACAGGCCCGCGGCGTAGACCCGACCGGCGCGGCGGGAGAGCAGCACCCCGGCACCGGCGGCGCCGTCCCGGCGCAGGATGAGGTGGACGTCGACAGGCTCCTGGTGGCGCGGCGGTGCGACCGCGCCCTGGTCCGCGGGCACCGGGGCGGCGCTCTCCTCGACGGGGGAACCGGTGTGCTGCTCCGGTCCTGGCGCGAGGTGGGCCCGCAGCTGCCCGGCGATCCGTGCGGTCTCCTCGGCCGGCACCGCGAGCAGCCCGGCGCTCTCCCACAGCAGGGCAGCCGTCTGCTGCTGCTCGTACGGCACGCCGGGCGGCAGCGCGGCGACGTGGATGTGGACGTGGGCGTTGCCGCTGTTCGAGCCGAGGCTCTGCACGTAGATCCGCTCGGTCGGCACGACCTGCCGCAGTGCCGCTCCGGCGCGGTGGACGACCTGCCAGAGCTCGGCGGACTCCTCGCCGGTGAAGTCGCCGATCACGTCCTCGCGGTGCCGGACCGGGGCGATGAGCAGTTTGCCGAGCAGGGTCGGGTACCGGTCGAGGAAAGCCACGTGGCGCTCGTCGCGGTAGACGATCTCGTGCTGGAACTCCGGGTCGCCGGCCAGCATCCGGCAGATGAAGCACGGCCCGGTCCGGGACCGCTGTGCGTACGCCTGCTCGTCGAACTCGACCCGCCTCACCGTGCCGCCCCCCGCTCCAGATCGGTGGTGATGGACTTCTCCAGCTGCCGCATGGTCGTGGTGAAGGCCGCTTCGAGGTCGACGTCGTAGAGCGCGGCGATCACGACGACGGACCACAGGCAGTCCGCCAGCTCGTGCCCGAGGTCGCGGCCGCCCGGGGGCGCGGGCCGGACACCGTCGGCGGCCTGGGTGAGTTTGGCGAGGTCCCCGACGTCGCCGACGAAGCCGAGGACGAAGTCGTGCCGGGCCCAGGTGCGGCCGTGCTTGGCCAGGTTGAGGTCGTCGTAGAGGCCGTGGACGCGCACGGCCCGCCTGGTGATCTCGCTGAGGTCCACGCTCAGCCTCCGATCAGCTGGAGGTAGTGGCTGACGTACGACGGGACGGGGCCGGCCAGCTTGTCGATCTCGCCGATCGGGACGAACCGGTTGGCCTGGCCCTCGCCGAGGACGAGGGCGCTGTCGTCGCCCTCGCAGGTGCCGTGCAGGACCACGGTGTGGTGGGACACGTCCTCGTGCCGGGGCCCGGGGACGACCCGCAGGTCGCGCACGGTGACTCCGGTCTCCTCGGTCACCTCACGCGCCGCGGTCTCGAACGCCGTCTCGATGCCCTCGCGCCAGCCACCGACCGGAGTCCAGTGCCCGGGCCAGGCGATGCTGTCGATGTCGTCACGAAGGTTCATCAACAGCCGGCCGTCCGGGGTGGTGACGAAGACGACGATGCCCTCGAAGTCGCGGTCCGCTCCGTGGCGGTCGAGCTGACGGGCCGTGGTGCGCTCCTGGTAGACGGTGATGCCGGAGCGCCGGGCGCGGTCGACGACCATCAGCCGCTTGAAGTCGCGGTCGCACATCACCTCCTTCCAGCCGCGCACCGGGGCGCTGCGCCACTCGGTGTGCTCGGCGGACAGCCGGAGCCGGGTCATCTGCTCGGGGGTCAGGGTGCCGCCCCAGAAGTAGTGGCCGGTCTTGGCGACGGGCCAGTGCGCGGTGGGCTCCACATGGGCGAGGGCGAGCAGGCGCGGGTGGTCCACGAGGTCCGGGTTCTCCACCCGCAGGTCCAGGCCCAGCTCCTCGTGGAACTCGCGCAGCGCGGCGTCGAGCGGGGACTGCCCGGGGTCCACGTCGCCGCCCGGGAACTGCCAGGTGTCGGGGTGGAGCGCCGAGCGCAGGCACAGCGGGTTCCCGTCGGGGTCGAGGACGTAGAACGAGGCGTACATGGTGGACACCGCGATGTCCTGCACGTACTGGCCGACCGGCCGCCAGCCGGGGGTCGCCCGGTGTTGCCGGAAGTAGCCCAGCACCTCGCGGAAGCCGTCGCTGGTGTCGGGGAGGTCGTCGAGGTCGAACCAGCCGGACTTGTCGTGCTCGGAGAGGGCGACCGGTGTGCCGGTGGGCACGGTCGTGGCGAAGACGAACTGGCGGACGCGCCGGCCACGGGTGTTGGTGAAGTCGAGGGGGCGGGCGTAGGCGATGGTCTCGGGGCGGATGCCGGTCTCTTCCAGCAGCTCGCGGAGCGCTCCGGTGTGCGGGTTCTCGCCGGCTTCCAGGCCGCCGCCGGGGTAGTCCCAGATCCCGGGCAGGACGTCGTCGGGGTTTCGGCGCATCAGCAGGGTGCGGCCGTCCTCGTCGAAGGTGACGACGCCGGCGGCGAACTTCTCGACGCCTTCTTCGTGGGCCTGGCGGAGCAGAGTGTCAAAGTCGATCAAGGTGCGTGTCCTCTCGGGTAAGTGGTGTTCCGGCCCGCGCGGGGCCCGGCGGAGTCCGAACCCCGGTCAGCAGGCCGCGTGGATGAGGACCTTGTCGTCGGAGGGCTTCGCCCTCGGCCACTGGTGCCCGAGCGGGTCGCCGGCCTCGGCCTTCTCGACCAGTTCGAGGAAGGCGGCCGGGCCCTCGGCGCGGCACGGGGCATCGACGTCGGGCACGGCATGAGGCCGTACTCGTCCCCCTCTGCGGAGGTCCCGTCGGTGGCGATCACGAGCGTCTTCAGGTCGACCAGCCGCCAGGTCTCGACGATGGCCTCGTGGCCGGCCCGCGGGTCGGCCCCGGCGATCCAGTAGCCGCCCGGCCGGTCGACCTCGTCGCGGAGGTCTCGCATGATCGCCCGCATCAGCGCCTTGTGGCGCTCGTCGCCGATCTTGCCCTCGCCGGAGCCGAGCCGACCCCACTGCTCGACACGATCGGGCCAGTCCTTGACGAGGCCGCCCAGGCGGTTGTCCGCAAGGACGCGCGCGATGCCGTCGGTGCCGATGGCGATCACGGGGGAATCGCCGATGACGGCCGCCTCGGCCAGGTCACCGTTGAAGCGGCGGACCGCCACCGTCGCCTGCGGGGATCGGCCCGGGACGGTCTCGGTGCCGAGCCCGAGCTCCACCGCGGTCCGGGCGATGGCGGCTGCCGGCGCCGTCCGCAGATCGGTCGTCAGGTCGGCGGCCAGGTCCGCGATCGCGTCGGCGAGCACATCCGCGTACGTGCCGCCGAGCGCATCGGCGCCCAAGGCGACGGTCGTGACCCCGTCGAGCACGATGATCAGGCCCTTGCGGCGCAGGACCCGGAAGCGGTCCTCCGTCGCGACGAGCGGGTTGCCGGCCCGGGCCGCTGTCCTGATCTCCGGTGCACTGCTGAGCATGGCGCTCCTCCAGGAAGAGTTGTCGCTGTGAAGGGCGGGTGAGCGGTCAGGGGCGGCGGGCGAGCCTGACGGTGAACACGGAGTCCTCGATCAGGGCGCCGTCACCGGCCGTCCCGGATCAGGTCGGCCCACATCGGGGCGGCCGGGATGCCGGCGAGGTAGGCAGGCAGGGACTGGTAGCCGGAGTAGGGCTCGAGCTGGGCCGCGCGGCGCACGAGCAGCAGCTCACCGCGGCGGTTGACGACCAGCACCGAGGCGGCGGGCGCTGGATTCCGGCGGCCGCGGCGTCGACGATCAGGTCGAACGGCGGGTGCTGATCGGCCCTGGTCACGGGGCGCTCCAAGTCATCGGGGCCGGGCCCGCCACGTCGGCGTAGCTGAGGGAGCGGTAGAGGTGCTCGGCCTCCGGGGAGGCTGTGAGGTTGATCTGGCTGCAGCCGCTGGCGGCGAGCCAGTCGTGCACGGCTACGACGACGAGCCGGGCGTGGCCCTGGCGGCGGTGGTCGGGGTCGGTGGCGACGGAGGCGATGTGCCCGACGTGCGGGCCTTGACCAGGCCGGGGCATGCGGTCGGTGTACTGGCCGACGGCGCAGGACACCAGCCGTCCCGCGCCGTTGTCGATGACGAACGCGGCGAATCGCTGGTCGTCCGCGAGGCGGTCGGCGAACCACCGCTCGCACTCAAGGCGCCAGGGCTCCGGCGGAACGACGCCGGCGGAGTGGAGCATCACCAGGCGCAGCCGGGTGAGCTCGGCGGCGTCCGAGGGCAGGGCTTGGCGCGGGCTGCGCGGGGTGTGCTTCACGGGGCGGATCCTCTCCTGGGGCGGCGTGGGCCTGGCGGGGCCTCGGTCAGCAGCCCAGCTCGGTGTACGGCTGGCCGGTAGGGGTGTCGGCGCCGTCAGGCGGTGTGCCCCGGTTCAGCGCCGGTGCGGTAGGCGGCGGCCTGGGTCTCGAACATGGCCGCGTAGATGCCGCCGAGGGCCATGAGTTCGTGGTGGGTGCCGGACTCCGCGATGCGGCCCTCGTCGAAGACGAGGACGAGGTCGCAGGCGACGGCGGGGCCCAGGCGGTGGGAGACAAGGACGGTGATGGTGTCCGGGCCGGCGTAGTCGTCCAGGACGGCCTGGAAGAGCTGGTGCTCGGCGAGGGGGTCCATGCTGGCGGTCGGCTCGTCCATGATCAGCACGGGGGCGTTCTGGTAGAGGCCGCGGGCGCACGCGATCTTGCTCCAGTTGCCGTCGGACAGCTCCGCGCCGCCCTCGAACTGCGGGCTCAGGATGGTCATCCAGCCGTGGTCGAGTCCTTCGATCACCTGGTCGGCGCCGGAGGCGCGCACCGCGCGCAGCGCGCGTTCGGGCTCGGCAGAGCTGATGGTGCCCGCCCCGATGGTGACGTTGGCCAGGGCGGTGAGCGGCCAGTGCCCGGGGTCCTGGAGCACGAGGGCGACCCGGCCCTGGATGCTCTCGCTGTCGTAGTCGCCCGCGCTCACTCCGTCCCAGTGCACGCTGCCGGAGGAGGGCTCGTACAACCCGGCCAGGATCCGGGACATCGTCGACTTCCCCGACCCGTTGCGGCCCACGAAGGCGACCTTCTGTCCAGCTCGCAGGGTGAAGCTCACGCCGCGCAGGGCCTGCTTGCCCTGCGGGTAGGAGAACGCGACGTCGGTGACGGTGATCTCCTTGACCGCGGCCGGCGCCGGGCACCCGGTGGTACGCGGCAGCCGACGCCGGCATGCCTCCTGGAAGTCCGCCAGATCCCGCACCCACAGGCTGTTCTCGAACACCTGGTGGGCGGCGATGACGACCCGCATCAGCGCGCTCTGGCTGGCCTGGATGGCGAAGTAGGCGCCGCCGCCGGCCGCGAGCGGCAGCCAACCGGCGCCCAGCATCCACGCCAGCACCGCGTAGGTGGCGAACAGGCCGACCCCGCCGAGCGCCCGCCCGACCAGCGCGGTGCGGGCCTGCTCGGCGCCCAGGGCGACCTCTTCCTCACTGATCCGGGTCGCGAGCGCCTCGTGCTCGGCCAGCAGCGCGCCCTGGGCGGTGGAGGTCCGCAGCTCGGCCGCGGTGTCGCGTTCGTACAGCACCCACGAGAAGTGCAGGATGCGGCGGCGCAGGCTGCTCTGCCGGACCGCCGAGAGGTAGCCCTTGCGCACCGAGGTGACCGACGCGGCCCCCTTGGGCAGCACCGCGGCGAGCAGCAGGACGAGCAGGAGCGGGTGCAGGACCCCCAGCACACCGGCGGCGCCGGCCAGGGCGAGCAGTGCCGAGACGAGCTCGATCGTCTTGCCGACCGACTCCTTGGCGAAGTACAGGCCCCGGTCGTAGGCGCGCCGCACGTCGTCGGCCCACCCAGGGTCGTCCACCACGTCCAGGCCCACGTGGCTGGTCAGGGCCAGCAGTCGCGCCTCGAGTTCCTGGCGTACCCGGGGCCCGAGGCGGGCCTGCCAGTGCGCGATGCCGGTGTCCATCAGCCCGCGTGCCAGCAGCAGGACGGCCACCACCGCCAGGGCCGGCAGCGCTGCGCGGATCCGCGTCCCGCTCGCCCCGTCGGCGAAGACCCGTTGCAAGACGTTGACGGACGCGAGGAGGCCGGCCGAGGCGAGCGCGGCGGAGACCAGTTGGAGCGCGGCGACGAGCACCGCCGCGCGCGGGTCGGCCCGCCAGGCCGTGACCCACACCTGCCGCACGATCGCCGGCAGGGAACGAAGAATGGTCAGCACTCCCGTGCGGGACGCCTGCCCTTCGAAGGTCTCCCAGTACCCCTGGCTGACGTGCCCCGTGAGGTCCCCGCTCTCAGGCGCGGACGCGGCGGAGGCCGGCGGCGCGGGCAGCGCGGTGCGCGGGGCGGGGACGGTGGTGCGGTCGGTCATCTGCACTCCGATGCGTCGTAGAGGAGCTGGCCGGTCATGATCCACGAGGGCTCAGGGCATCGGCAGTTCCCAGCTCAGCCCCGGCCCGCCGACCGCCCGTTGGACGCCGTCGGCGAACTCCAGCCGGTACTCGGCCGGGTTGCCGGCTGCCGCCCAGCGCGCGTGGATCTCCTCGGCCTCCAGCCACAGGTTCCGCGGCCCCCACTCGGTGGCGCGCGAGCCGTCCCTCGTGACGGCCGCCCGTGACCCGTCCGCGGCAACCAGCACCACCTTGTCGTCGAAGCCGGGAGCGTCCCAGTGCCGCCGCACCCCGGGCAGGGCGTGCGCGAGCGCGACCCAGAATCCACGCTCGGCCGCCGTGGGCGGCACCAGCACGGCGGAACGGCTTCGGCCGCTCCCGGCTGGTACGGCCGGCACCGGGATCCACCCGCGGGCCCGGTCCGGTACATGTCCCCACAGCTCTGAGGCGAGCCGCCCGGACAACGTTCCCGCCTCGTCGCGGTGGACGAGGGCGGTGGCGTGCCAGCCGGGCGCACCGGTGGTGATGGTGGTGCGCAGCCGGCCGCCCGGGGCGAGGTGGTGCAGCCAGGCGGCGGGGACGCGCCGGACGGCGAACGAGGCGGTGATCGCGTCCCATGGGCCTTCGGGCAGTCCGCGCAGCCCGTCACGGACCACGAGCCGCACCCCGGCGCTGATCGCGGCCAGGCGCGGTGCGGCGTCGCGGGCCAGCTCCCGGTCGATCTCCACCCCGGTCGCCTGCCGTCCCGTCAGCTCGGCGGCGACCGCACTCAGGTAGCCGGTGCAAGCGCCGATCTCCAGAAGCCGGTCGCCCGGCCCGAGACGGACGTCCTGGAGGGTGACGGCCAGCAGCCCGGCGCCCGAACTCTGCCCGGTCGGGATACCGGTGCAGTCGCTTCCGACCACGTACAGGCCCAGCGGGCGGCAGTCGAGCTGCACCACGACCTGGTCCATCCCGTAGCAGACAGCAAGGTGCCGCTCGGGGTCGTCCTGGAGGTCGACGAGTCGCCAGCGCCGGACGGGACGCTCACTGCCGAGCGGCGCGAACAGGCGTGGCATCAGCAGGTGCCGCGGCACGCCGGCCATCGCCGCGACGATCACGGGATCGTGGACGCCGGGCTCCAGGGCGAGCGCGTCGGCGAAGGCGGATCGGGCAGCGGAGAGCGAACCGAGGGCGAGTGGGGCGGTGCTCTTCTCGGTCACCGGCCGTACGCCTCCGACGTCTGGCTGTGCTGTGCCGGCAGGGGTCCCGTGGTTGCCCGGTGTGCGAGGTGGGCGCTGAGCTGCTCCGGGTCGTCCTCGACGTCGGCGGGGGCGTCGTCCAGCCAGGCCATGAGCTGTAGTGCGAGGAGTCGGCTGTCCTCGGAGACGGTCGGGTCGGTGGTGAGGCGGCTGTGGGTGAACCAGGTGAGCTGGTGGTCGGCCCGCTGCTCAGCGGCCGCGGACGCGGTGTCCACGAGGGCCAGGTAGATGTGGTCGACGTGGGTGTGCGGGGCGCTGGTGTGGCCGTCGGGGCTCGCACCTCCCTCGCAGATCCACCACGGAGCGGGAACGGCACGGTGGGGGAAGCCGGCCGGGGCGGGCGCCGTGGGCCCGGGGATCAGGCGGGCCCTGTGGCCGGTCTCCTCCAGGACTTCGCGGACAGCGGCGTCGTGGACTCCCTCCCCGACCTCGCCGTGACCGCCGGCCGGCATGTGGCCGCCCAGCCGGTCGTGCCAGATCAGACCCACGCTCCATTGGCCCGCGTCGCGGCGCAGCAGGAAGGTACTCGCGGTCACCTCCCGCACTGAGCGCGCCGGCGTCGCCATCTGCTGGTCGGTCACTGCCTCACCTCGTTCTCTCGGACGTTGAGCGCCTGGTGGGGCGCTTCGGTTGCTCGTCGACGCGGGGGCCACAATCCGCGGGCCGCCGGTCCCGCTGCGCGGGCCCCCGCTGCCGGGAGCCTTCGCGGTCAGCCGGTCGTCACCGCGGCCAGGAGCTTGCGTGTGAACCGGTGCGTGTTCGGGTCGAGTTGATGGATGGGCTCTTCGAGGACCTGCCGCCAGGGCAGCCACTCGACAGCGGTGTACTCGTCGGGGTCGAACCAGCCGACCTCCTGTCGGCGAGCGCGCAGTACGAACCAGCACGACACGTCGGTGTGGCTGCGCGGACCCACTGTCGGCGTGCGGGTGACGAAGAACGGGCTCTGGCCGAGGAAGGGGACAGCCGGGAGCCGCAGTTCTTCCGCCGCCTCACGTTCGACCGTCTGCCAGAGCGCTTCTCCAGGCTCAGCGTGGCCGCCGGCCGGAAGACGCAGGCCGCTCTTGATGTGGTGGCCCAGCAGGAGCTCTTCACGGTCAGGGTCGGCGACGACGAAGTAGGCGACCAGGTGCGGGTCGGGCGCATCGAACGCGGTCCGGTCCAGCGGTGCCCCGCTGGAGATCCACGCTGTGGTTTCCTTCAGGTGCTGGGTCTCCATCGAGTCCCAGGGGCTGATGGCGGCGAGGTCCTGGAGCAGCCGCCGGCGGCGGTCGTGGTCGGGTTGAGCGGGGATCACTGCGGGCTGCTCCTCGGGATCGGCCGGTCGAACGGGCGACGGTGTGGTGCTGCGATCGGTGCGCACGGGGCCTGCGTGCGGCAGAGCCGTCCTGCTCAGGCCGGGCGGTTGGCGATGCGGAGCAGCGCCGGGGGGTGGCGGCGGCCGTTGACCTGGAGTGCGAGGTGGTAGCTGCCCGGTGCGAGGGCGGCGGTGCCGGTGGACTTCAGGAGGTGGGTCTTGGCCAGGTGCAGTGGTGCGCCTGCCTTGACGGTGGCCCGGGTGAGGTGGGCGACCTTCTCCCGGGCCGCGGTGCCGGGGTCACTGCGGGTCAGGACGTACATGACGTGCACCGGAGTTTCGGTAGGGGCGGTGAGGTCGGCTTCGAAGGCGAGGCCGTCACCGAGCTGGTGGTCGGTGCGGGTCAGGCGGATCGGGCTGACGCTGACGTCGGCTTGGGGGTCGTAGCCGAGGAGGGTGTAGGCAGGTGCCCAGCCGGCCTTGAGCCGGGACTTGAGTGCCTCTCGGGTGATGAAGGCGAGTTCGGCGGCCGTGGCGCGCCCTTCGGTGCGCCAGCGGGTCAAGGTGGCGAGGACGAGGTCTGGCCGGGTGCGGGCGATGTCGCGCAGGTGGTTGGCGACGGAGGTGGTTACGAAGCGGCTGCTGTCGGCGTAGAGGACGTCGAGCAGTGGGAGGGCGGTGTCGACGGGCAGGTCGGTGCCAGCGGACCAGGGCAGGTGCGGGCGGGTGGCCTCGCTGGCCAGGCGCCGCACCCGGTGGTCGGCGGCGGTGGCCCACGTGGCGGCCGCCGCCAGCGTCTGCACGGGGTAGGTGTTGAGGAAGGTGCGGACGGCGTCCTCGGCGGAGAAGTACGGGGTGAGGGTGGCGAGCGCGGCAAGGGCCTGGTCGAGCTGGTCCGGGTGGAGGTGGTGGGCGGCGACGTAGGCGGAGTGCGGGGCGTAGATGTAGAGGCCGAAGTCTGTGTCCGCGCCGGCGGCCTCCGAGGTGGGCGGCAGGGAGCGCAGCAGGGTGGCGAGAGCGTCCGGGCCGGTCACGGGGAGGTGCTGGTGCAGGGCATCGGCGGTGCGGGCGATGCGGCCCTTGAGTTCCAGCTGGGGCAGGTCGGCGGTCACCTGGGCGGTGAAGGAGGCGTCGTCGAAGCCGGGGCAGGCGGCCTTCATCTCGCGCCCGATCCGGGCGATCCGCTCCGGGCTCAATGCCCGTTCTTTCAGGGGCACTTGGGAACTCACTCGACCACCCTAGTGCCGGGTCGATCCGCTGGTGGGCGGCTTGGCGGGGATTCCCCCGTCAGAGGGACAGGGGCGGCGTGTCGGCCGGCGGACGGTGGCGCGCAGCAGCAGCCGCGAGTGGCGGGTGCTGTCACAGGGGGAGGCGGTGCGCAGGACGGCCAGGTAGTCCGTCAGAAACACCGCGCGGCCGGCGGTCGCGGCCTCGAGCTCCCGGGCGATGTACCGGCCGAGGACGTCGCGGAACGGCTCGCCCGCGGCGGCGCCGATCCGGGCGGCCATGCGCGGGTGCAGGTCGCCGATCGGCTCGGTACGCAGGTCGCCCCCGAACTGCTCGCGAACATGGTCGGCGATCGAGAGCCGCTCGGGGGCGTAGGCGGGCAGGTGCGGCCCGACCAGGCGCCAGGCGAGGCCGATGAGGTCCTCGAAGCCGAGATGGGCGGCGTACAGGTCGAGCATCGTGAACTCGGCGGCGTGGAGGGCATCCGGGGGCTCGGGCCGGAAGCACGGGCCGATCTCGTACACCTGCGGGAGGTCGGTGTTCACGTTGACGCGCAGCGCCGGGCCGATCATCGCGCGCGGGTACCGGCCGTCGTGGAGGCCGGCGGACGCGCGGCGGCCGGGTCCGAGGTCGGCGCGGCGGGCGACGGGGGTGACCACCTCGGTGAAGCCCTCGTCATGCAGCAGGGCCCGCAGGCTGCGCAGCACGTGGGCCTCGGTGCGGATGGGATCGGACAGCGCGGACATGCGCGCTTCCCCCCATCTCAGCAATAGGGCACGGGAGTTGTCGAACCCGGGCGCCGTTTCGGTGGAGCGCCCTTCTCGGAGAGCCTCAAGGTAGCCGCACGCCGTCGAAGCGCAGAAGACCGCGCGCACCGCCGAGGGGCCCGGTGCTCGACCGGCGCGTCCGGTCCCGTCCGGCAGGCGCTGGGGCCGGAGCTGATCGGCGAGCTGGAGAACCTGTGCGGTGCTCCGAGCGTCGGGGTGCGGGACGTCGCGGTGGATGTCGGCGCGATCGCCGTGGCGGCACTCGTCGGCTCCCTGGTGGGGCACGTCGTCGGGCCGCTGCTCGCGGTGCTGTACATCGGGGTGCGTCAGCGGCACATCTCGAACCTGGCGCACGAGTGCTTCCACGCGAAGCCGCTGGTCACCGCGCGCGGCAACCGCCTGGTGGGGTACCTGCTGACCGGGCTGCTCGGCGAGGGGCTTGGGCCCTACCGGGCCACCCACGGAGTGCACCACGCGCAGCTGGGCACCGGAGCCGATCCGATGTTCCAGTCCTACCGGGCCGGGCGCCTTCACACCGTCCATGCTCCGATGAACAAGACTGCCTTTGTGCTGCGGGTGATCGTCAAGGCCGCGCGGTGGCGGCTGCCGACGTCGGCGCTGCGCACGCTGGTGACCCGCGGTCCGCGGGAGAGCCGGTGGGCGCCGGCCGCCCGCGCGGTGCTGTGGGCCGCCTTCGCGGGTCCCGCCGGTAGCGCTCCTCACCCCTACGCCTAGCCGCACCTTCGCCACCAGGTGGAACAGTCCCTCGACAACCTGGGTGTGGAGCAGGTGCCGGTCTTCGTTCTCCCCAGCCTGGACTTCGGGTGCGAGGACCACTACCTCGAATCAACGGCCGAGACCTTGGAAGCGTTCAGGCACCTGGGGCAGCTCCGACGTCCGCAGGGCCCACCCGTCGTCCTGGGGCCGGACCGGAGGCGCCGCTGCCGCGCCGCCCACAGGTCCGGGCGGCGCGGCAGCGGGCACTTCACGACGGGTCAGGCCGAGAAGGAGCCGATCAGGTCGGCGACGACGTGGGTGCTGCCCCACTGGTTGGCGAAGGACACGCGCCCGTCCACCACGGGCACCATCACCAGCGTGGAGACCACCTCTCCCGGCCGGTAGTTGATGTTCGAGGCGTCCGGGCGGCCCGTCCCGTGCGGGTAGACCGTCAGGAAGCTCGTGTCGGTCGGCCACACGACGGTGACGTTCAGCAGTACCGAGGTCACCCCGGTCAGCGGCACGCCCTCGACCCCGGCCACCTTCAGGCTGACCACGTCGCCGTCCCCGCCCAGAATGCCGGCGCGGGCGCCGGTGCCGTCACGGGTGTCCAGCAGCCGCACGAGAGTGGACGGCGAGAAGGTCGCGCCCGTGTCGCCGTAGTACCCGACGATGTCGACCCCCAGGTCCACCTCGCCCCACGGGTTGTACAGGTCGACCTTGCCGTCCGCTCCGACCGGGACGGTCACCAGGTTGGAGACGTTCTGCCCGGTGGTGAAGTTGACGTTCGACGCGTCGGGCACCGCCTGGCCGTGCGGGTACGCCGTGACGTACCCGGTCCGGGTGGGGTTGACGGCGGTCACGCTCATCACGACCGCCGTCACGCCGCCGGCCGGGACGCCGGCGACCCCGGTCACCTTCAGCGGCACCACGCCGCCCCAGCCGACCCGACCGGCGGGCGCGCCGACACCCGAGACGGTGTTCAGGATCCGCGTCGGGTTGACCGGGCTGAGCAGCGAGCCCGCGCCCCCGTCGGTGTAGTACCCGGCGACGTCCACCCCGAGGTCGACCGCGCCCCAGGCGTTGCGCAGATCGACCTTGCCGTTGGAGAGCGGCACCGTCACCAGGTTGGTGACGTTCTGGCCGGCCGCGAAGCTGACGGTCGGCAGGTCCGGCACCGCCTGGCCGCTCGGGTACACCGAGACGGCGCTGTTGCGGGTGGGGTTGACGGCCGTCACGTTCATCACGACGGCCGTCGCACCGTTGGCGGGGACACCGCCCGCACCGGCGACCTGCAGGGACACCACGCCGCCCTGATCGACCCGGCCGGCGGGCGCGCCGACGCCGAGTACGGTGTTGAGGATCCGTGACGGCGGCACCGGGACGAACCTGCCCTTGGTCGGGGCCGGAGCGGGAGTCACCGTGAAGGCTTTGGCCAGGGTGGGCCCGCCGCTCCCGGCGCCGTCCAGCACCACGTCGTACGTCCCCGGCTGGAGCGCTACGGTGGAGACCAGGGCGTGCAGTTCCGTCCCGCCCGGGTTCACCGAGAGCGGCTTCATGGGGTACTGGGAGCCGCCCCCGCCACCGGTCAGCCGGAGCTTGGTGCCGAGAGTGAGGCCGTACCCGCGCACGGTGACCTGTACCTGCGTCCCGGCGGTGCCGGTGGCGGGGCTGATCGAGTTCAGCACGAAGATGTTCGGCTGACCACCGCAGGTGTAGGAGACGCGGTCGCACGTCCCCTGGAGGCTGTACTCGACGGGCGTCGCGGCCTTGCCGGGGCTGACCACGAGGAGGGCCTGTCCGGCGGCGGCGCTCAGGTTGGCCCGGCACTGGCCGGCGAACTCGCCGTAGTTGATGTCGCACCGGTAGCTGGGGTTGGACTCCTCCCATGCCTGTGGCCCCAGCAGGTCCAGGAGCGGCTGTTCCATCGACGGTGCGGAGGACGTTCCGGCGACGTTGAAGGCCTGCGACGGCTGCATGTCGACCACCGCGCAGTACGCCGGCGAGGACTCCGTGAGCAGCCCGCCGCGCAGTGAGAAGCCCGCCACCGAGACCGGGTGGGCGGTGCACTCCGGTGCCCACCCGGCCGCTGTGCCGACCTTCCAGGTGTCCACGTCGGTGTGGATCGGGGCGCCCTTGTAGCCGGCCGCGAGCACGACCAGCGTGTACGAGGTCGAGCCGGTGACCTTGCAGTAGTAGCCGAACTGCACGCAGACGGTCCGGCCGCTGGCGTCGGCCACCTGGAGCTGCACGGTGGCGTCGTACCGGCCGGCGGTCGACCGGGCGCTCAGCCAGAGCTTGTCGGTGGCGGCGGCGTCGAGCCGGATGCAGCGGGCGTCCAGCGTCGCGTTCAGGTCCAGTGGGAGTGACCGGCCGCCGACCGTGGTGGCGTTCGGGGTGAGGCAGTTCGCGGTCGGTGAGATGTCCCGCCGGGCCACCTTGTAGGTCTCACCGCGGGCACCGGCCAGCAGCATCGTGTAGGGCGCCCCGGCGTTGAAGGCGCAGCTGAAGGCCGCGCCCTCGCAGACCACGTTGCCCTGCGGGTCGACCACCTTCAGCGAGGCTCCGCCCGTGTTGGTGGTGTTCGTGTAGTCGATGCTCTCGGCGGTGCTGTGCTGGTCGACGGGCAGAGCGAGGCAGGCCTGCGGCAGGGCCTGGGTGGTCGTGACCTCCGTGCCCCAGCTGCCGTCGAAGGCGCTGCGCGGCCAGGTCGTGCAGCCGGCCGTCTCGCCGGTGCGGTGTACCAGCAGCTGGAAGGCCTGGTCGGGCGCGCCGTTCGGCAGGACGCGGAACGGCGCCGTCCCGGTCAGCTTGCAGACCGTGGAGCCGTACCCGAAGAGGTTCTCGCACTGCTTGGAGCCGACCGCGTCGAGCACCGTGAAGTTGGCCCCGGTCACGTCACCGGGGGGGCGGTTGAGCAGGTAGAGGCCGGTGCCGGTGGCGGTGGGCAGGATGAGACAGGGGGCCTGACCCGATGTGCCGAAGGTGCCGGCGACGGGACCGGACACCATTCCCGTGTCGCCGGTCGCGGTGCAGCCCCGGGTCTCCTTGTCCGAGCGGAGGACCATGCCGAAGGCCTGGCCGGTGGCGGTGCCCGGGTCGACCACCCAGGTGTAGTCGCCGGGGGACAGCTCGCAGTTCGCCCCGGGCGTGCAGCTGACGTTCAGTCGGCTCCGGTCGGGCGCGAACAGCTCACCGGTGAGGCGGCGGCCGTCGGTGGTGAAGGCCGCGAAGGAGTACGGTGCCTGCTCGGTGATGCGCAGCGTGCGGCAGCGCGCGACCGGGCTCGGGTCCGGGGAGGTGCCGAAGACCTGCGGCTCCACGACCGCGCAGCCCTTCGTGCTGGCGAGCCGCGTCATGGTGAGGTCGTACGTCTGCGCGGAGCCGTAGCCGTCCTGCGCCATGATCCGGAAGGGGGCCTGACCGGCCATCGTGCAGTCCAGCCGGGAGGAGTCCCAGCCGCTGGTACCGGAGCAGACCTGCCGGCCCGCGGCGTCGTAGACGGACCGGGTCACCTGGTAGTTCGTGACGTGGGTGCGCAGCTGGTCCCCGGCCGCGAGATCGGCGGCGAGGAGGCAGTCGCCGGCGGAACCGGTCGGCAGCGAGCCGTGGAAGACGGTCGGTGCGGCGAGTGAGAGGTCGTCGGCGCTCACCGTCCGGCAGGCACCGGGCGACAGGAGCGTCCGGTACGAGACCGAGAGGCCGACCGGGAAGGGGTACTCCTCGCTGACCCGGAGTGTGTAGGCCCCCGCCTGCGTCGTGGCGCAGCGCAGCATCGCTCCGTACAGGGAGTCGCTCAGCCTGTCGCAGGCCACCTCGGCGCCGTCCGGCCCGAGCAGGGTCCTGCTCAGCGAGCCCGAGGTCGCGAGGACCCGGACGAACAGCAGGTCGGGGGCCTGGGGCGGCGTGAACGAGAACGACACCGGCGTCGTGGGTTCGAGAGTGCAGGCCGCGACCGCGCCGGCGGTGAGGGTCGTCGGGCATTGGCCGCTCGGGTCGGCCTGTTTCAGCTCCCGGGCGGCGGCCTGGGCCTCGCCCTGCGGGTCCACCGTCGGCCGGGCTGTCGGGCCCTCGGTGGGTGCCGCGTTCGGAGTGCTCGGGCTGGGCGCGGTCGGGTCCGGAGCGGTCGGGCTACTGCCGGCGCTCGCTTGTGGCGCCGCCGTGGCTGTCGGCGGCGCCGCGGCGGCGGCGGGACTGCTCTGGCCCACCAGTGCGACCAGAACGGCGAACAACAGGGCGGCCGGTGCGGTAGGGCCCGCGCTTCTCCGTCCCCGTCGCGTGCGGCTGCCCGATGGCAGCAGTTTCATGGTTCCCCCCTCGTCTGAGGCCCCCGATTCCTGTGATGATCACTGGAGTTCGTGGGCAGGCGGATTCTAGCCAGCGGTGCGGCAGTTCGACCACGCGCGGGTGCACGGAGGCAACGGCGAACGGACCTTTCCGGTGGCACCCTGTCCGTTGTCTGCCGCGTTGCTCGCCTCACCTGCCCGCGGGCTGGGGGCAGACGGCAGGGCGGCGGTGCGGAGCGCTCCCCGCGCCCTGAACCGGCGCGATCCCCACGCTCCGCACCGCCGCCCCGGAAGCGCCGACCGACGCCCCGAGAGAACGCTGCGTTCCGTCGCGGCCGCACTCCTTGCCCGGCGGGTCCACGGACCAGTGGCGGGCCGGGCGTGCGTGAGCCGAGTGGAGCGACTGCGAGTGTGAGCGACTCGGGCGTACACCGTCCGGAACGGGTCCCCGGCGGTAGGGTGGTGTCCCTGCATCCGGCCTCGCTCCCCG
Organism: Kitasatospora sp. NPDC058218; assembly: GCF_042882445.1. Taxonomy (NCBI): domain Bacteria; kingdom Bacillati; phylum Actinomycetota; class Actinomycetes; order Kitasatosporales; family Streptomycetaceae; genus Kitasatospora; species Kitasatospora sp. NPDC058218. The sequence goes on from NZ_JBHVWC010000048.1 coordinate 66,134, forward strand.
GGGACGTCGACGGCCGCTGGGTCACCCGCGGGACACCGCGGACGGGCGGTTTGCCGGTGCTGCTTGCAGAGGGGAAAGAGCCCCTGCTGCCTGACCGCCAGGACGAGACTTGTCTTGTCCATCGGCGGCGGCGCCTTCCGTCGGCGGCGGTCCCGCCCGTACTCGGCGAGGGCCGGGTCGTCCGGGGACGCTCCGCCCTTGACCGGGTAATGACGGACGATGCCGGTCCAGGCGCACTTGGGTAGGAAGGCGCCGCTGTCGCGGTCGCCGAAGACCCACCGGTCTCGCCGGGACGGGTGAAACTGGCCGAAGTACCGGTCCACAATCCAGTGCCCCGACTTCTTCCGGTGACGACGCCTGACCCACCTGAAGGTCAGCCGCCACATGTAGTGATCCAGCGACGTGAACGTCGTCGTGGACGCCACCGCCCGGCAGTAGGCCGCCCGACCGCGAACGATCGGGATCAGCCTGTGCAGAACGGCCTCAGCATTCGACCCGTGCAGGGCCTTCACCTCGGTCCGCAAGCGCGCCCGGAGCCTCTTGCAGACCCCCGTGCTCGGCTTGATGATCAGCTTTCCGCCCGTGCGGCGAACGGTGTACCCGAGAATGTCGAACCCCTCTTCGAGATGGACGGCCCTGGTCTTCTCCTCGTTGAAGCGAAGACCCCTCGGCTCCAGCCATTCCGCCGGCCGGGCTCGGACCTGGTGCATTTCGTCGTCGTCGTGACAGCGCACGATGAAGTCGTCGGCATACCTCACCAGCACCGGGGTGCCCGGTGCCGCGCCGGGCTCACGCCCGGCGCGAGCCACCCTGTACTGGCACCCGGCGGCCCGTTCCAGTCCGTGCAGAGCAACGTTCATCAGCACGGGGCTGATCACACCTCCTTGAGGAGTTCCCTCCTCGGTCGGTGCGAACCGGCCGCGGTCGATCACGCCCGCCTTCAGCCATCCTCGGATCAGGCCCCTGGCGGGGAACTGCCCGATGGAGGACATCAGGTGGTCGTGGTCGATGCGGTCGAACGCCGCCGCCAGGTCCGTGTCCAGGACCCACAGACGCTTCGGGGCCTTGCCCTTCACCGTCCAGAAGATCGCCGCGATCGCGTCCTGACAGCTGCGGCCGGGGCGGTGGTGGCCTGCCGGCGGCGGTAGGCGGTGCTGCGGCAATGGGATGTTGCAGTACTGCGGCTGGCGGCCGCGCCTACCGGTCGAGGAACGACCGGGCGTCGCCGGACTGCTCGCCGCCGTCTGTGCTGGCGGGCGCCGCCCGCATCGAGGACGTGGCCTTTCCAGCCCCGCCGCGGGCCGGGAAGGCGGGTGGGCCGCCCCGGTGCGGGGCGGCCCACCACTCATTCAGGGTGTTGGTGTGGCGGGGTTCGTTCAGTACTGCACGGAGATGCTGGCTCCGGTGAAGGCCTGCTGGGCGTGGAGGCCGAAGTAGACGTATCCGGCGGGCGGATTGTCGATGGTCAGGGTCTCGGTGTTGCCGGCCTGGGCGGACTTGCTGGTGTAGGCGTCGGGGGCGGTCCAGGTGCGGGAGTTGTAGTACAGGTCGGCGTTGCCGGTGCCGCCGGTGGTGGTGATCTTCAGCTGCTTGGTGCCGGCGGGGACGTTCAGGTAGTGGTGGGAGATGTTGCCGGTGGTGGCGCTCAGGCCGGCGCGGCGGCAGTTCTGGCCGAGCACGCGAACGTCGCTCCCGGCGCACAGGGGCAGCAGGCCGACGTCGACCTGCCGGCTGGTGGTGGCGGTGGCGCCCTTGTCGTCGGTGACGGTCAGGGTGGCGGTGTAGGAGCCGGCCGTGCTGTAGGCCTTGACCGGGGCGGTCTCGGTGGACGTGGTGCCGTCACCGAAGTTCCAACTGCGGCTCGCCACGGTGCCGTCGTCGTCGGTGGAGCGGTCGGCGAAGGTGGCGGTGAGACCGCTGACGGTCGTGTCGAAGGCGGCCACCGGGGCCTGGTTGCCGGGCAGCGAAGGCGTGGTGGCGCAGGCGCCGGCCCCGCAGGCGGCCAGCCAGGTCCTGAAGTCGGCGTCGTAGCGGGTGCCGATGGTGGTCTTGAGCAGGGTGCGGGCACCGGCCCAGTCGCCCGCGCGGTACTTGGCGAGCACGGCGTCCACGTCGGGGCGGTGCTTCTCCGTCATGTAGCGCACGGCCAGGTAGCCCCAGCGGTAGGTGCGCTCGGAGTTGGTGTTCTGGTAGGTGGTGTCGAAGAGCGTGGAGAGCGCGTAGGTGCGCAGCTTGGCCGCGTCGATCGCGGCGGTGTAGGGCTGGTCGAGGTAGGAGTAGGAGACGTACTCGGCGAAGCCTTCGACCCACCAGATGGTGGGGGTGGAGACGCCGGCGTAGAAGTCGCCGTGCATGTTGAAGCGGCCGTCGAGGTAGTGGGTGTACTCGTGGTTGAGGTTCCACACCTGGAAGTCGGGCTTGACGGAGGGGTTCTCGTAGGCGAGGAAGCGGGGCTGGTTGCCGGTGGTGGCGGGGTTGCCCTCCAGGTACATGCCGCCGTTGTTGGTGTCGATGCCGTAGATCGTGGCGGCGAACACCTGGTAGTCGAAGCGGGTGTCGAAGACCACGACCTCGATGCTGGTGTTGAGGTCGCCCGCGACCGGGCCCTTGTCTCGGGCCACGGCGTGGAAGTACGCGTCCTGGGCCAGCAGGCTCGCGCAGGCGGCGGCCAGGTTGTCGGGGGTCACCTGCTGGGCGAGGATGCGGATACTCGGGCTGCAGGTGTGGGTGGTGGTCAGGATGCCGGCGCGCAGGCGGGCGGCGCCGTCCGCGGTGCCGTACAGCGCGGCGTCGGCCGCGTCGTAGGCGCCGACCATCTCCGCGACGGCCGCCCACAGGTGGGCGGTGCGGCCGCTGGGGGCGCTCTGCGCGGTGAGGCCGCTCAGCAGCGGCTGCAGCTTGGGCTGCAGGGGTGCGTGCTGGAGGAACCGGCCGAGCTCGCGGGCGCCGTTGTAGACGAGGTAGCCGTAGTCGGTGCCGAGCAGTGCGGTGTTACTGGAGACGAAGCCGTTCAGCGCGTCGAGCACACTGGGGTCGGCCTGGACGGCGGCGGCGAAGTCTGCGGCCTCGTGGCCGCGCCACAGGGTGGTGAAGATGCCGTTGATCGCGCTGGGCATTCCGCTGACGGTGTTGTAGGTCGCGGCGTTGTAGTCGGTGAGGAGGCGCTTGATCACCGGGAGGTAGCGGGTGTTCTCCTGGGCGCTGTCGATCAGGGTGATCGACTGGCCGAGGATGGCCGCGTTGGTGGTGGTGACGTCGCGCGAGCGCGCACTGGCGAAGTAGCCGTCCAGGGCGCCGCGGATCGCGGTCCGCAGGCCGGTGCCGTAGGTGCCGACGTCGGTGGGGTGGTACCACTGGACGTAGTAGCCGGCGCGCAGGTACATGACCAGCTGGTAGGTGGACGTGGAGTTGTCGCCCGGATAGGAGGCGACGTTGTCGCGCAGCGCGTTGGCGACCGTCACCATCTGCGACTCGCGGAAGGCGTACGAGGCGTTGGTGCCGGTGATGTCGAACAGGGCGTTGATGCAGACGCTGTCGACGGCCTTGATCTGCTGCACCAGTGCGCTGCCGGTGCGGCTGGTGAAGGCGCCGACGGAGCAGTCCGCGGCGGCCGCCTGGGCGGACGCGCCGAACGACTTGGCGGACACCGGGGTGCCCGGCGCCGGGTCGGCCGCAGGGGTGAACGGGGCGCGCTCGCTCGCGGGCACCGTCGCCCCGGTGCCGCGCTCGGCCTCGCGGGCGTCGGGGTCGGCCTCGGGCGCGGGTTGTGGGGCGAGGGAGGCGGCAGCCGTCGCCGGCGGCGCCGGGGCGGGAGCGGCCTGACTGCTCGGGGCGGACAGGCCGAGCGCCAGACAGGACGCCAGCGCCAGGGGCAGCAGCCGCGCGTAGCGCGACAGCCCAGATATTCGGACGGAACTCATGTGGGGGTCTCCGGGCCTACGACGACCGTGTGGGGTGCGGTCGGGTGGAGGAGGACCACTCGGCGGGCACGCCTGATCTCGGCACGCCATCGAGCAGCGGGGATGGCATACCATTGCACACATCACACAGCACCGGGAAGATCTTTCACGTGACCGATTGTCAGAGGCTCTCGCCCCAGCGCCCCTTACATCCCCTCCTCAGCAGCCCTGGGAGGGCGACCGGCTGACGGAGCCTCCACACTCGGACACTCCTGCGTCCGGGGCGCCGAGGACCGGCACCACCCCTCGCCCCGGACGGACCGGTTCGCCCGCCCTCGCCCTGCCCAGGGGCCCGGCCGGCGGTGCGGACACCTGGCTCCGCGTCAGCGCCCGCCCACCGGAACTCCCCCAGCAGGATCCGCCGGCCCTACCCGGCGCGGCCACGGAGAAGACGCGGGCCCGGGCGTCCAACCGGGCGGAGCAGCCCAGGGGCCGGGCAAACCCACCGGGCCCGGGAGCCCAACTCACCGCCGTAGGTCAGGGCCGGTGGCGGGGAACGGCGGCGGGCCCGCTGGGACGGTACTGGGACAGGGGGTCTCTCGGGCCTGTCCCAGCTGCCTGACGGCTCACCACTGTTCCAGGAACGCGCGCGGCTCCTCGCGCTGGCGGGCTTCGTCGGCGAGGACTTCGGCCAGGAGCGTGCGGTCGACGTACGGCTCGACCGCGGCCGTCAGCGGGTCGCGCAGCTCGTCCCGCTCCGGGGCCTCGATCTCCCACCGCACCGGGCGGTCCGGGTCGAAGCCGTACCTCGCCGCGAACCAGGCCCGCAGGGGTCGCCCTTCCTGCCCTCGGCCGCCGACAGCGGCAGGCGGTGAACGAGGTGTCGGCCGAGGCGTCGGAGGCGGGCCGGCGGTCGGCCCGGTGGGTGCGCGAGCTCGCGGCCCGGCAGCCGGACGGCGGGCACCGCACCGTGCCGGAGCGGGCCGCCGACGCGATCGGGGCGGCGGCCGGGCCTCGGTCGAACTGCTCCGGGTCAACAGCTGCCAGGGGGCGGCGCGCGGCTCAGACCTGGCCGTCGGTGTCCGGGCCGACGAGAGCGCCCCGGCCCGAGTCGGCGGCGACCGCCCGACGCGGGAACGGCGACGCCGCCGGCCGCCCCCGGGGACGGACAACTGCGGACAGCGTCGGACAGCCGGGCGCGCAACGCTCCCACCTGCGCCGTCGGCGGTCCGAAAGGTTCCCGGTCCGAGTCGGACCACTCGCACGAGTGAACTCCTGGGGCGGGGAATGCGCCTGTGGCTCCCGGGTGTTGGCGGTGTCAAGGATCATACGAAACGGGGAGGACGGCATGGCCGGAGCAGTGATCGTCGGAGCGGGGCCGGGGATCGGACAGGCGGTGGCGCTGCGGTTCGCGCGGGAGGGCCTGCCGATCGGCCTGGTCGCGCGGAGCGGGGCGATGGCCGAGGCGGTGGCCGGGGCCGTGCGGCGGATCGGCGGCAAGGTCGCGGTGCGCACCGCCGACAGCACGGACGAGCAGGCGCTGCGGGCCGCGCTCGACGGGCTGGCGGAGGAGCTGGGGCAGCCGGACGTACTGGTCTACAACGCGGCACTGATCCGGCCGGACGCCGTCGGTGAGTCGTCCGCCCGCGAGCAGTTGGACGCCTGGGCGGTCAACGTGGTGGGCGCGCTGACCGCCGCCGCGCACGTCGCACCGGGGATGGCGGAGCGCGGGCGGGGCACCGTCCTGGTGACCGGCGGCATGCCCGAGCCGAAGCCGGAGTACGTCAGCCTGTCCCTGGGCAAGGCGGGCGTGCGCACCCTCGTCACGCTGCTGGACCAGACCTACGGCGCGGCGGGTGTGCACGCGGCCAGTGTGACCGTGGCCGGCGCGGTCGCCCCCGGCACCGCCTTCGACCCGGACGACATCGCGGAGCACTACTGGCGGCTGCACACCCAGCCGCGCGCAGACTGGGAGCAGGAGGTGGTCCACGGGGGCTGACCTCGGGTCACGAGGCCTCCTGCCGCAGGGCGTCGCCCAGGCACAGCAGTTCGCGATGGCGGGCTCGCACGGGCAGCGGGAACCCGGCGATAGCGGCGACAGCAGCGGGGACTCGCCCCGGCCAGAGGCCGGCCAACACCCGCCGGCCCCGGAGGACAGCGGCCCGAACCACGGCAGGACCGGCAGGACGGGCCGGGGTCCGGGACGGGAACCGCCCGGACCCCCGCCGGTCCCTCGCACCGGCCGGACCGACGGAACCCGCGGTACCCGGCGGCCGGTCACGACGGCATTCCCCGAGCATCCGAACCGGCACAATCCCACGGCGATTCCCGGCGAACTGGTCGGCGAAATTCCAGCACGACCAGGAACGCACTCCGACCGTCCGTCAATTCAGCCAGGGCCCGCGACCGTCCCCAGCCGCCAGGAGCCGCGCCCGGGGCCCTGCGACGGTCTCCACCGACCGCGACACGAACACCCACAGTCACCAGAACCGGAACACCGAAGCGCCCCGGAACCGGTATCCGATCCCGCCCAGGCGGGCCAAATTGGTCCAACAAGAGACGCATCAAGCGCTCGAGCCGTGGTCAGGTCACGATCCCGAGGGCTTGCAGATCGGGCGGCCGACGCAGAACACCCGAGCCGGAACAACGGCCCTGCCACGGCCCCGAACCCGGGAGCAGTCGGGCGGCCGAAAGCAGCCGCAGCGAGGTTCCGTCATCAGCGTTCGGTGACGAAATCACCCGGCGAAGCCCCAGCGGGCACGGGCAGGCAGGCCCGAACGGGCGGCCCGGGCAGCCCGACGGGGAACAGCGGGACGAGCGCCCTGGCCGGCCTGGGCGGCGGGAGCCGGCCGGGCCGGACCATGGTGGTTCCGTCACCGGAGGCTGGTGACGGAACCACCCGGCGAAGCGTCTCGTAGGCTGACCGGGCGCTGCCCGCCCCCACACCATTGCCCGGGGGCGGGCAGCACTTCGGGGCGCGGCCCCAGCCGGTTCCGTCACCGGGGATGGTGACTGATCATCACGGACAGGCGACCGCCGCGGGGAGCCACCCGGGAGTTTCGGCGGACCCCTTCGCCCGCAGGCACCGTGCGCGCGCTTTGAAGGAACCTCGCCGTGCCGTGGGCGGCCTGACGGACGCTATCCGCCCCGGATTTGGTACGCCTTCGACGGCCGGCCTGGCGGCGCGGTCTCTCGCGGCCTGCAAGGGCTTGCTTCGGCGCCCGCAGGAGCCCTGTGGCGAGGGTGGTCCTGCTGCCCGGGGCATGGCCCCGGGCAGCAAGCCCTGGGGCCGCTGCGAGGGGTGACCGTCAGCCGGAGATCGTGCCCCGGTAGTGGACGGGTCCCTCGCCCGGGAACTGGGCGGTGCCCTGGAAGCGGTCGCCGTTGTCGAAGAAGGTGACGCTGCCGGAGCCCGAGTCGGGACCGTTCCAGGTGACGGTGGTGCCCGTCGCCGGTGCCTCGTCGGCGCCGACCGTGTCAGCGCGGTGGGCGATGTGGAGGGTGAGCGGCTGGTCGTCCTGCCAGCCGCCGGAGCCGGTGGAGACCTCGGTGTCGTACGTGGGCATGCGGTGTCCCTTCGCGGAGTGCCGGGCCGGCCGGCATGCCGGCCCCGATTCGGTAACTACACGAACCTCACTCACGCGGCGTCACGCCCCGGCACGGGACCGGCCCAGACCACCCCAACGGACCCCTCGCCGCACCTCGCCCGCCAGCAGCGGACGGCGCCGGCCCCGAGCCGGGGCTCAGCCGCACCAACCACAGGTGGCACGCGAACACGAACAGGGGCGGCACCGACCGAGGCGGGCAAGGAAGTGCCCAGGACGCCTCCAGGCCGAGGGCCTGGCTGAGTTCGTCACCTGCCGCTGGCCGGCCGCGCGAAGGCCTGGCACCTCACCGCGGCCGGCCCCGCCGTGACGGCCACCTTCCCCGAGGCCCTGTGCCCGACCGCCCCGGTGCCCGGCTCGGAGAAGCCGGCGGCGAGGCACGGGCGCGAGCACCTACTCGACGTCGGCCGGATCCACGCCGGCCAGACAGGGCGGGGCGGGCAGCCGGACAAGGACCGCGCGAGCAGCAAGCCGGGAGACGGACGGACCGGGGACAACCCCGAAACGGGAACGGACCCACCACACCCCCAACCACCCACAGCGGGGCGGCTTGTAGTGACCTCCAGGTCCCGTCACCGTGAAATGGTGACGGAACTCCACGGACAGACGACCGCTCTGTGCGCCGGCCCCTGCGCCGACGGTGAACCCGACCGGTAGCAGGCTCGCCACAACCTGCGATCCCACCGCAAGCACCAGGGTCAGGCCCGCACCGAAGGGGTCTGATCGGCGCTCATCACCAGCTCTTCCTCTCGGACCAACCTCGGCCGGCTCTCAGCGCCGCGGGCCCCAGCCGCGCCTGTCGCCCATCCCTACAACAGGCCCGGCCCGGCCCTGGGCCGACCGGCAGCGCACACGCCCACAACGGCCTCACCCACCCGGCCCACCGCCTGCGCCTCGCGGGCGCAGGCCCGTGGGCGAGACCCGTCCCGGATGCGTCGGCGGCGTTTCCCGGCCCGGAACCTGCGGCTGCGTAGGGTGAGGTGGCCGGGTGAACGGGGCCCGGTCCCGGGCAGGGCAAGGGCGGTGCGGTGGGCGAGGCCGGGCACGCGGACGTCCCGGACGGCGCAGGGCCGGATGGGGTGACGGCTGCGGGCGGGCCGTCGGGTGCCCGCCGGTGGCTGCACATTCTCGGTGCGGTCGTGGTGGCGGTCGTGCTGCCCGTCGCGGTCGCCGGGACGGTCGCCGGGACGGTCGCCGGGCAGCCGGGCGCCCAGGCCGTGTTCCTCGGGCTGCTGCTCGGCGTCACCGGCGCGAAGACCGGCGGCACCCGCCGCATGGTGTACCTCGTCCCCGTGGCGGGGGCCGCGGCCGGCCTGGGCGCTTTCACGGCCTACGGCTGGTGGTGGCCGGTACTCCTCGCGGTGACCGGCGCCCTCGCCGGGGCCGGGATCGGCTTCGGCCGCCTCCCGCCGCTGACGATGACCGCCCTGGCCGCCACGTTCACCGTCCCGGCGCCCTCCGGCACCGACGCGCTGATCTCCGGCACCATGACCGCCCTCGGCATCGGCTACGGCATCGCGATCGCCCACCGCTTCGGCGCCGCCCCCGTCGTCGAGGGCGACACCCGCCCCCGCCGGTCGCGGCCCTCGTCGCGGCCACCCTCGCCGCAGCCCTCGGCGCCGCGGCCGCACTCGGCGTCGCGCTCGGCTGGGCCGAGCCCTACTGGGTACCGGAGTCGATCATCATCTCCGTGCTCTACATCGCCGCAGGCAAGGCCGAGCGGATCCGAGGCAAGGCCATCGGCACCGCGCTCGGCGCCGCCGCCGCCCTGCCCGTGGCCATCCTCACCCCCTCCGCCCCGCTCACCTCGGCCCTCGCCGCCCCCGGCCAGGTCGCCGCGGAAGCCGAGCACCGCGGCGTCGAGATCCTCGCCGGCATCGCCATCCTCGCCATCGGCCTCGCCGTCGTCCACTACGTCGGCAACCACCTCCGTCAGCGAAGCCCACAACCCGAACTCGCCCCCGCCGGCCACACCCCCGACACCTCCGCACAGACGACAGAGGGCTCGACGTAGCAGGGGTGGCAGGTGTCGCCCTCGCATTGGCTCCAGTAGGTGCCGCCCTCGATCCAGACCTCCTTGTGCTCCGGTACTGCGCCGCGGTCGGTGAAGGCCAGCGTCTGCAGGAAGGCGCGGTGCCGGCGGGCCTTCTCGGCCCGGTGCTCGTCCTGCCGCTTGTCGTACGCGGCACGGTCCTGGGGGTTGTCGAGCGCGTCGGTGAGGGAGTGCAGGCCGTCACGGCGATCAGGACGGGGACCGCGTCGGCGTAGTCCCGCCACCGGTCCGAGTACTCGGTGCGACACTGACCGCGCCAGAAGTCGATCGACCGGGCCGGCCGTACGACAGCAGCGCCGGCCATCTTCCGCAGGAGCTGCTCCATCTCGACGACACGGTGCACTTTCCGGTCGGATCCTCGACCCGACGGTGGGAACCCGGCCGGGTGTCGTCCGTGTGCTCATGGCGGCAGCTGCCGCACCGGCCGCCGCGGACCCCGCCGCGGTGACCGCGTCGAGCCCGCCGTTGTTCCGGCGCAGAGAGCCCAGATGATGAAGATGTCGATGGCGATCAGCACGATGGCCCAGAACGGGTAGTAGGGCAGCCACAGGAAGTTGGCGATCATGCCGAGCCCGACGACGACGACACCGACGGCACGTGCCCAGACAGCGCCCGTGAAGAGGGCCACGCCGACCAGAACGACGAGTATGCCCAGGATGAGGTGGATCCAGCCCCAGCCGGTGGTGTTCATCTTGAAGGTGTAGTTGTGGGTGACGACGATCAGGTCGTCCTTGGCGATGGCGGCGATCCCCTCGAATATCGCCATGGCGCCACCGAAGATCATCAGTACCGCGGCCAAGACGGTCCAGCCGGTCACCAGCGGCCGCCGGGACACCTCGACTTCGGGCGGCGCTTTGTCGGCGTTGCTGCTGGCCATGTGTGGGCTCCTCGGGGTGGGTAGCCTGGTCGCCGACTCGGGCGACCTGGCGGGAGACCCCCTGTTGCCAGGCTCCCACTTCGAAGGCTCGTCGGCACTTGCTGGTCGACGGATCCACGCCCGGCCCTGTGCGGCCGCAGGAGACCACGGGTGTCCGGCGACCGTCCGGCTCGTGGGGGCATGAGGCGTGTCCCCCACTCCCCGGTCGCTGCGCCGACGGCGGCGGCCCAGCGTGGAAGTGTCCCGCTGTTCGCACCCCAGCCTCCGACCGGCCCCCGGCGCCCGGGCCCACGGTGAGATCCCGCAATCACGTGCCGGCCACAGGGCCCGGTGGGAGCGGAGGTCCCGGACGGCCTGGTGGTCGGCGTCGGTGAGGGTGCGGGCCTACCCGGACGAGGGCGGTACAGACGTGGTCGCCGGCGAGGCGGCGGTGCGCGATGTCGGCGCTGTCCGTCCGGGCAGCGCTCCCTCCCGCAGGGACGGGGCGCCGTCCGCCGCCGCTCCGATCCGGCGCCGCCCCCGGGACGATGCCCGCCCGCCGCCGCCACCAGGACGCTGACGGCCCCGGTCGCCGGGCCCGGTCGCCGGGCCCGGGAGCACTTCGAGGAGAACAGCCCTCTCGCGCCGGTGATCCGGCAGATCGACCGGTCGGTGGAGTTCCTGGACCTGGTGACCGCCTGCCACGCGTTCGTCGCTGCGGCCGGGCGGGTGGTCCCCGGACTGCGGGACCGCCAGCTCGGCGGCGACGAGCAGGCCGTGATCCGGGAGAACTGCGCGCGGGTGAGTACCACCCTCGACTGGATCGAGACCGCGGTCGAACCGGCAAGGTCGACATGGACGGCGAACTGGCCCGTCTGCTCCAGGGCGAGTAGGCGATGCCCCGCGCCTCCGAGCGCAGGTCGGCAGCCGCCTCGCACCGTACCTTGGGTCTCCGGGCCAGCCGGGGGACGATCCTGCGCCAGGTCCGACGGTTGCCCGACCCACCCGCCTTATCCGTGCGGGCGCTCGGCGTCGACGAGTTCGCGTTCCGAAAGGGCCACACCTACGGCACGGTGCTCATCGACGTCGACGCGTACACGCCCTTCCGGGCAGCCGCTTCCTCTCCGACTTCCTCCCACAACCGCCAGGGCGGTCCGGTGGATTGCGGGTCGATGGCGTACGTCGCCGACGCCATCAGCGGAGGATGAAGTTACTCCCACGCCCCGTGGTGGGTGTGGACGGGTAGTGCGACCCGGGACACCGGTGCCGTCAGCTCGGTGCAGCACCCGGCACACGCGAACACGTCCAACCAAGCTCCCCCTCGCCGGGTGGGTTCTCCTCTGAGAGGACGTTAAGTCCGTTTCTGGTAGCGGCCGCGTCCGGGTTGGTCGAGGAGTCCCTGACGAACGAGTCGTCCCAGGCGGGAGCGGGTGACGTTGATCGAGGGCTCGTCGGTGGGCAGTCCAAGGAGTTCGTGGAGGTCGCGAACCTGGAAGACCCGCTCGGGGTGCTCGTTGAAGGCGGTCACGATGCGCTGGTAGACGGTGGCGGGCTCCTCGGAGGCCTGTGCGTGGTCGGGCAGGGCGAGGCTGTCGATGACCTTGCGGGTGGTGACGATCTCGGCGAGGCGGGCCTCGACTTCGGCCAGGGCACGGGTGAGTTGCTCGATCTGTTCTCGCAGGCCGTCGGCGCGTGCGGTGGTCTCGTCGTGTTCGGCTTGCAACAGCCGCAGGAGTTCGGTGACGTTCACGCGGCCAGCCCCACCTCGTCGCGCCAGGCGGGGCTGGGGGTGGTGAGGCGGCGGAGCATGCCGGCAGTGGAGGCCCAGTAGACGCGGGAGGCGGCGTTGTCCAGCCGGTGGTCGTAGTCACGGGCGAGGCGCCGGTGGAGCATGAGGGTGCCGTTGACCTGCTCGACCACCCACCGCTTCGGTTGCGGAACGAAGCCCTTGCTCTGGGTGTCGGGGTTGCGACGGACCACCTCGACGGTGATGTCCTTCACCGCCCCGTGGATGATTACGGCGTCCTTGAAGCCCTGGTCGACCAGGACCTTTTCCAGGCGCATCCCGCATCGTTCGGCTGCCTGGTCCAGCAGGGCGATGCCGGCCTCGTTGTCGTGCGCGCTCGCGGCGAGGATCACCACACCGATGATCAGGCCCAGCACGTCGACGGCGAGTCCCCGCTTCCTGCCGGGCGTCTTCTTGTTCGCGTCCAGTCCCGTGGTCTCCTTCGGCACCCCGGCCGCCACGCGCACGGACTGGGTATCGATGATCACCAGGGACGGGTCCTCTAATCGTCTGGCCCGCTCCCGCACCTGGCAGCGCAGGATCTCCTGGATCCGCTGGTCAAGGCCGTCCTGGCGCCACAGGCTGAAGTAGTAGAACACCGCCGACCAGGCCGGAAAGTCGTGCGGCAGGAGCCGCCACTGGCAGCCCGTCCGGTTCTGGTACAGCAGCGCGTTCACGACCTCGCGCAGGTCGCAGGAGCCCGGGTCCCCGGTCGCCGAGCGCGACACCCGCTCCTGCTTCCAGGCGGTGACCAGCGGCTCGATCAAGGCCCACTGCCCGTCGGACAAGTCCGTTGAGTACGGCATCCGTTCCATGCCCCAACAGCATCATGCACACGACACGCGAGTCAGCCTGAACGACTCCGTACACACGAACGGGCGACACCAGATCATCCAGAAACGGACTTAACGTCCTCTGAGAGGGAGAGATCTTCAAATCAATCGGGACGACACAACCGTGGAGACCGGGCCCGGAGGCGAGGATCAGGTGTCGGTGACGCATTTCGCTGGGCACCTGGTTGAACACCAGGAAGAGCAGGAGGGCGGGGCTGACGCCGGGTCAGACCGGAGCAAGTAGCATCCGGGTCCGGTCACTCGGCGATCACCCGCCAGCCCAGGTGGCGCCTGCCGCTGACCGCGGTGAGCCGGGCCAGCAGGCGCAGCGCGGCGTCGAGGTCCGCGTACTGGTCCGGCCCCAGGTAGGCCGGGCGCAGGCCGGCCGCGCCGATCAGCCGCTCGACCGCGGCCCGGTCCGCCTCGGCGGCGGAGAACAGCAGGTCGGCGGCGGCCCCGTCGTGGTCCGGCCCGCCGAACAGCTCCACCCCGGCGCTGTTGAACGCCCGCGCGTACCGGGCACCCGGGGCGTGCCGCGCCACGGCCTCGGCATTGTGCAGGACGCCGTCGGGCCGGGCGGCCCGGTTGGTGGCGTCGACGACCAGCAGGCTGTCCAGGGCCGCGCCGTGCTCGGCGAGCAGCCCGTCCACGGCCGTACCGGTGACGGCCAGCACGACGGTGTCGGCGCCCGTCAGCGCCTCGGTGATCCCGACCGCCCTCACCGGCCCGTCCGGGGCGGCGGCCGGGTCCCGGGTGCCCAGGGCGACGTCGAGCCCGGCGGCGTGGAAGGCGCGAGCCAGGCCGGAGCCGACCCTGCCGGCTCCGATGACGGCGATGCGCATGGTGTGTCCCCCTCTGGATGCGGATGGCTTCCGGGTCAACTCCCTTGAACGGCAGGGATATTCCGGGAGCCTGGCGCCGCCGGGTCCTGCTCGGGCCCGCGCGGAGCCCCACCGGCGAACCGGTGGATGCCGGTGTCGCCCGGGCAGCGGGGCTCGGCGCCCTCGGGTGCGCCCCGCCCGCTCTCCCGCCGGGCGGGCCTCACGCCCCCGCCTCGCGCAGCAGTGTGCAGAGCTCGTGCAGCTCGCCGAGCACGGGGTGGAGTGGGCATGAGCTGGGTAGTGGAGGGCCCCGCGCCGAAGGAGCCACGAGGTGTGAACGGCCGGGTGCTGATCACGGGGCAGAGCACTGGTTCCGGGAGGGGCCGGTGCAGCCGGACGGGTACTGGATCTGCGGGGTGGAGGGGTGCGGTCGACACCGGCCCGAGCACGTCCAGGCGCAGGGGCAGTGGATGAACGTGGCGCACGGGTTCATGGCGAAGCGGATCACCCACTCTCGCTGCCGCACCTGCGGACACCACTGGCTGCACTCGCGGCATGTGCCGTGGCGGTGGGAGCAGTACCAGGGCGGAGAGGAGCGCGGTGGCCTGGTGCCGCCTGACGCGGGCCCGGCTAGTACTGCAACGGTGCTTACCGTGACGAGGCTTCAGCTCTTGGGCTGTGGCCTCGTCTCTTGTAGTGGCTGGTCCGGGCCTGATGTTGGCGTC
>NZ_JBHVWC010000049.1:0-79220 GCF_042882445.1 Kitasatospora sp. NPDC058218
CAACGGGTTCGAAGTTACGGGGGTGGTGGTGGGGGTTTCAAGGATTCGGAGGTTTAGGCATGTCAGGGTGGTGTTACCGGGTGTATGGATCAAGGAAATGGGCTGTTTTGAAGGCAAATGTCCCGTTTTTCAAGATCGAATATGGCCGCGAAGTGGTCCGGGCCACAGGATTGGTGGTGTGAGGCCGGGCACATCGTCGACGGTGGGTGACGGGTCCTCGGCCGCCCGTACGCGGATCGGGGGGTGGCCGTCCGCTCCCGGGTGGCGCGCACCACAGCCCTCACCCGTCGTGCCCGGCGCCCTCACCCGCCGTGTCCGCCATAGCCTCTGGGCATGAGCAACGAGAGCGATGCAGAGGCCGTCGGCGGTGCCGAGGAGCCGGGGGCGGCGGTCGCGCCGGCCGGGTTCGAGCTGGGGACGGACGGGCCCAAGGTGATCCTGGCGGGCCTGGACGGCTCGGAGTCCTCGTGGCGTGCGACCGCCTACGCGGCCGGCCTCGCCCGGCGGCAGAGCGCGAGCCTCGCCGTGGCGTACGTGCAGCCCGTCCTCGGGGCGGCCACCGCGCTCGCGGGCGCGGCCGTCGAGGAGACCACCCAGGAGATCGCCGACGAGCTGCTGACGGCGCTGCGCGAGGCGGAGCACCGGTTGAGCGACGTCTGGCGGGTGGACTGGCGCTTCCTGACCGTCCGGGGCGACCCGTTCGCGGGCCTCGCGCGGACGGCGGACGAACTCCGGGCGGACGCCGTGGTGGTCGGCGCCTCGGAGCAGGCCGGGCACCGGGTGATCGGCTCGGTCGCGGTCCGGCTGGTGAAGGCGGGCCGCTGGCCGGTGACCGTGGTGCCGTAGGGGAGTGCGCGCGGGGGCCGGCAGGAGGGGGCACGGAGGAGGAGGGTGGGAGGCCGCGGGGTCGTTCCGGGGCGGTGGAAAGGCCGAAGGGCTGCGATCCGGAGCGAAGACCGGATCGCAGCCCTTCGGCGATCGAGGAGGGGGTAGTCGGAGACGGGCTCCTAGTTGTTGCCGCCGCTTCCGCCACCGACCGGGTTGAGCGCACCGATCACGTTGACGCTGTTGCCGCAGATGTTGATCGGGATGCTGATCGGGATCTGGATCTGGTTACCGGAGAGCACGCCCGGTGAACCGGTGACGACGCCGCTGGCGTAGGCACCGCCGGTGTTGATGCAGGTGGTTCCGCCTCCGCCCCCGGAGAACGCCTCGGCGGCGGCGGGGGCGCTGTGCGCGGACGCGTCGCAGTCGCCCGCGAACGCCGGGCCGGTGGAGATGACCGCCAGCGCGGCGGTGAGACCGGCGGCGAGCAGGTACTTCCTGGTGTTGGTCATGCCGGAAGGAATAGCCAGCCGACACGCTGAACCGGACATGATCCGACCGAATTGCCACCCGATCGGAGCTGCGATCCGACCCCGATGCAGGAGCCGGGCGGCCCGGTGGTCACCCGGACGGACGGCAGCCCGCGCGGCCCGCGGCCACCCGCGCCGGCCTCGCGCGGGTCCGGGTCCGGGCCCGGGTCCGGCGTCCGGTCCCGGGCTCTCGCCGGGCCCTGTCCCGGTCCGCGGCCGGGGCCGCGATGGGCCGCCGGCCCCGTGCGCCCGGGACATCCGCCGTCCGATGCTCGATGCACGGGGTCGTCACAACGGCCCCGCGGCTCACCGCCCGACGTCCACCCCCGACGGCTCACGCCACGCAAGGGAGACCGCATGTTCGCGCACTGGGGAACCTTCACCAAGAACGACACCCTCGGCGACTGCCTCGGCCTGGCCCAGTCCGCGCTGCAGCGCCAGGGCTTCCAGGTCTGGGACCTCGCCGGCGACGGCGACTACCAGGTCATCGGCGGGAACAGCAATGTGATCGCCAACATCGTCTGCGTCCCGCAGTCCGGGAACATCTGGATCACGGTCAGCGCCTACTCGCCCGACTCGACCCTCGCCGAGCGGACCCGCAACGACGTCCGCACGTTCATCGTCGACTCGATCCGCATCGACTGAGACCGCCCGGGGCCACCGACGGGGACCGACCGGACCGGACAGGACCAGATCGGACCGGACGGGCCGAGGCGGGACGGAGCGCGCCCGTTCCGCCGACTCCCGCCGACGTTCCGCCCGGACCTCGGCGCCCGCCCCGTTGCGGACCGGCCCCGGTGGTGGCCCGCCCACCCTCGGGGCCGGTCCGTACCCGGCGATAGGGTTCGTGACCATGACGGACACCCCGGTCGCGCACCCCCGGACGCCCGCCCGCCGGACGGCCGGGGCCAGACCCCGCCCGGCAGCGACCGCGACGGCGACGCCCGTCGCCGACCCGCCCGCCACCCTGCCCGGCAGCGACCTGCACCTCGAACTGGCCGCCACCGGCGGTCGCCGCGCCGCGTTGATGGCCGCCCTGCGCGAGGCGATCCGCAGCGGCCGCCTCGCCCCCGGCACCCGGCTGCCGCCCTACCGCTCCCTCGCCGCCGACCTCGGCATCGCCCGCAACACCGCCGCCGACGCCTACGCCGAGCTGGCCGCCGAGGGCTGGCTGACCGCCCGGCAGGGCTCCGGCACGACCGTCGCCGACCGGGCCGAGCCCATCGCCCCGACGCGGGCCCGCCGGTCGGCCCCGTCCCACCGGCCCGCCCACGACCTGCGCCAGGGCCGGCCCGACACCGCCTCCTTCCCCCGCGCCGCCTGGCTCGCCGCCGGCCGCCGGGCCCTCACCGCCGCGCCCAACGAGGCCTTCGGCCCGGGCGACCCGCAGGGCCGCCGCGAGCTGCGCGTCGCCCTCTCCGACTACCTGGCCCGGGCCCGGGGGGTGCGCACCGACCCCGAGCGGATCGTCGTCTGCTCCGGCTTCGCCCACGCGCTGCGCCTGCTGTTCGACGGACCGGGTGCGGTGCTGGGCGGCCCGGCCGCGGGGCCGCTGGCCGTCGAGGCCTACGGGCTGGCCTTCCACCGGGGGCTGCTCGCCCGGGCCGGGGTGACGACCGTGCCGTTGCCGTTGGACGAGGACGGCGCACAGGTCGAGGCGCTCGCCGCGCACCCGGAGGTCCGGACGGCGCTGCTCACCCCGGCCCACCAGTTCCCGACCGGCGGCCCCCTGCACGCGTCCCGGCGTGCGGCGGTGGTCGACTGGGCGCGCGGGCGCGGCGCGCTGGTGCTGGAGGACGACTACGACGGGGAGTTCCGCTACGACCGCCGGCCGGTCGGTGCGCTGCAGGGGCTCGACCCCGAACGGGTGGTCTACCTCGGCAGCGTGAGCAAGAGCCTCTCGCCGGCGCTGCGGCTCGGCTGGATGGTGCTGCCCGAGCAACTGGTGGACCGGGTGCTGGCCGCGAAGGGGGAGCGGGAGGCCTGGGCGAGCGCGCTCGACCAGCTGACGCTCGCGGAGTTCATCGACTCGGGCGGGTACGACCAGCACGTGCGGCGGACGCGCCGGCGCTACCGGGACCGCCGGGACCACCTGGTGGCCGCGCTGGCCGCGCGGGCGCCGCACATCGAGGTGTCCGGGATCGCGGCCGGCCTGCACGCGGTGCTCCGGCTCGCCCCCGGCACCGAGCGGTCCGTGCTCAAGGCGGCGGTCTACCGGGGGCTGGCCCTGGACGGGCTGGCGGACTACCGCCACCCGCGGATCGGGCAGGACGCGATGCCCGCGACGGACGGCCTGGTGGTCGGGTACGCCGCGCCGGCCGACCACGCCTACCAGGCGGCCGTCGCCGCACTCTGCGACGTCCTGCCCGACCCGCTCTGACCGGCCCGACCCGCGTCGCCCTTCGGCGCGGGGGCGGGGCGGGGCGCCGGACCGGCGGCGTGCGGGCCGGAGGGTAAGGGGCCGCGCCGCGCCGGGGGGCGCCGTGGCGTAGCCAATGGCCCGCCGCGTCCGCTCGGCTGTCATATGCCGGTACGGGCCTGGGCGGAGGCCGCTTCCCGAACCGGCGGCGGCCCCTACGCTTTCTGGTCATGCGCACAACACATGTGAGCCGTCTCGGAATCGCCGCGATCCTGGCCCTCGTCGTCGGTCTGCTCCTCTCGGCCGCCCCCGCCCAGGCGGACACCCCGCTGCTCTCCGTCAGTTCCGACCGGGCGACGGCGACGCCGGGCACCTCGGTCACGCTGACCCTGACCCTGACCAACCCGCACGACACCCCCGTGCAGTTCGTCTACCAGTCCGTCCAGCCGACCTACACCACCACCCAGGTCGCCGGCCTGGCGTACGCGTTCTCCGCCTGCGGCGGCGCCGTCAGCGCCTGTGACACCGGCAGCACCAGCGGCCTGGTCCACCACACCGTGCCCGTCGCCGCCGGCG
The DNA here is from genome assembly GCF_042882445.1 of Kitasatospora sp. NPDC058218. Classification (NCBI taxonomy): domain Bacteria; kingdom Bacillati; phylum Actinomycetota; class Actinomycetes; order Kitasatosporales; family Streptomycetaceae; genus Kitasatospora; species Kitasatospora sp. NPDC058218. The sequence goes on from NZ_JBHVWC010000049.1 coordinate 4,291, forward strand.
CCTCCACCACCGTGACGCTGACCTACGACATCGGTGCCGGCTCGGCCTGCGGCACCGGCACGCGGATCGACTTCTACACGTACCTCTACTACGAGTACCAGTCCGGCGCCGCCTCCGACTCCGGCATCTTCGACGTCCCCGGCAACGAGGTCGTCTGCTCCTGACCCGTCCGGTCCGGCCCGCTCGCGCGGGCACCCACCCGAGCCCCCGTCAGGTGCCGGCCGCCCCCGTACCGGCACCTGACGGGCCTTTAGCGTGGACTGTCGGACCCCCGTGGCAGGCTTGCGCCCATGGCCGAACCGCTGATCGACGCGACCGACCGCGCCACCGTGCGCGCGCCCGCACCTGTGCACACGGGCGCGGGCGGCCCCGAGGGCGTCCACCCGGTCCGGCCCGCCGCCCGGGCGGGTGGGCCCCACGCGGACGAGCCCCACACGGACGATCCCTGCCCGGCCGAGCCGCGCCCGACGGAGTTCGACGGGCCTCCGCTGCCCGTCCCGCACGGCGTCCACGAGGCGATCCGTGCGCGGGCCGACGAGCGGACGGCGCCACTGGTCCACCGGCTGATGCGGCCTTCGCTGGCCCTCGCCGCCGAGGGCGACGGCCCGCCGGCCGGCCGCCTCGGCGGGCTGCCCGCGCTGCCGGCCGGCACCGAGTGGCCGCGGTTCGCCGGCCAGCCGATGCAGTTGCTGGCCCAGCTCGACTGCGCGGGCCTGGCGGAGGCCTTCCGCACCACCGGCCGGGGCGGTGACTGGCCGCTGCCGGCGGCCGGGCTGCTGCTCTTCTTCCACGACGAGTGGGTGTCCGACTTCAGCGGCCGCGGCTGCCGTGTCCTGCACGTGCCCGCGGGCGCCCCGCCCGGGCCCGCCCCGGCGGACGGGCCCGGCACGCCGGCCGTCCCTGCCGTCGAGATCCGGGCCCACTGGCGGCTCTCCGCGCCCTCCTACCAGGACCGCGAGCTGGAGAACCTCTTCCCGGACGACTTCATGATCGCCCTCGACCTCGCCGCCGACTTCCGCGACCACCTGTCCGCCCCCGGCGTGCGCGTGCTCGGCTGGTGCGACACCGACACCGGCCGCCCCGTCGGTCACCGCCCGCTGCTGCAGGTCGAGAGCCGCGCCCTGGACGTGGACTGGGGCGAGTGCGTCAACGTCTCGTTCTGGATCACCGACGAGGACTTGGCGGCCGGCCGCTTCGACCGCGTCCGGCACGGCTTCGAGGCCGCCTGAGCGGTGGCGCCTCCGGCTCGGCTCCGAGGTCGCCCGCCCGGGCCCCGCGCTGCCCGGGCGGCCAGACCCCGCCCCCACTAGGCTGCTGGGAGAGGTGGGCACCCTACCGCGGCTGCCGGTCCCCCGGCCGGGCGGTCGGTCCCCCGATCGCCGACGCAGTGGGACGGACGTGACAGCAGAGGGATCGGCGGCACCCGACGCGGAGGCGCCCGACGAGCCGGAGCCCCCGGTCGGTGAACTGCTGCGCTCGGTGCGGGCCCACCCCTCCCGGCTGCCCGAGATCCTCGCCGTGTTCGCCGTCCGCCACCGCGGCCCCCGGGCCGCCCGCCGGATCGCCGCCCTGCGGGCGGCCCATCCGGAGGCGACGCCGCAGGAGCTCGCGGCGCTGGCCGTGACGCATGCCCGGCGGGTCAGCCAGAGCGAGGGCGCCTTCGTCGGCGGGCCGTTCATGGTGCTCATCCCGTTCGCCTTCTGTACGGCGCTGCTGGCCCAGGGCCAGCTGTTCCTCGAACTCGCCGCCCTGGCCGGCGAGGACCCGGCCGCCCGGGCCCGGGCCGCCGAGGTCCTGGTGCTCCAGGGCGCGTACCCCGATCTGGCCGCGGCGGAGCGCGCCCTCGCGACCGCCCCCCGGCCCTCGGGCGACCGACGGCGCGGGCTCTGGTCGCTGCTCCGGCGGATGGCCCGCCTGCTCGGGCTGACCAGTGAGGGGGCCGACCCGCCGCCCTCCCGCTGGCGGACGGCCGGCGGGTGGCTGCTGGTGCTGCTGACCTTCCTGGTCGGGTTGGTCGCCCCGCTGGTCTGGCTGCCCTACATGGCGTTCTCCTACGCCCGGGCGACGGACCGGGTCGGCGCCCGGGCCGTCGACTACTACTTCGGCGGCGACGTCGCCGGGGCCGCGCTGCAGGGGCGCCGACGCCGCGCCGACCCGGGGACCATCGCGGCCACGATCAGGGCGGGGATCTCGCTGCTCCTGCCGGCGGCCGCGCTGATCGTGCTGGTGCTCGCCGACATCCGGCTGGCGGGCAGCCGGTGGCCGCTGCTCTCGCTCACCCTCGTGTTCCTCTCCTGCCTGGTCGGCGAGCTCTGGCACCGCCGCTACCGCCGTCGCTACCGCCGCCTCCGCCGCCGCCACCGGCGGGGGTAGCGCGGTGCGGGTGGGGGTCCGCCCCGCGGGCGATCGGGTACCCGACGGTCCGTCATCCGGCGCGGTTAGGCTGCCCGGAGGGCCGTGGGGTGCGGCCGGGGCGAAGGGTGGCAAGGATGCGAACGATGCGCAATGGCCAGGGGGAAACGGGAGTTGAACGGCGTCCGAAGCTGAGGGCGGTGCCCGGTCACCGGCTGGCGGGGCTGCCGCAGCTCGCTGGCGCGCCGGAGCGGCTGCGGCACGAGATAGCGGTGGTCGCCGCCGTCCTCCCGTTCAAAGTGAACAACCACGTCCTGGAGGAGCTGATCGACTGGAGCCGCGTCCCGGACGACCCGATGTACCGGCTGACCTTTCCGCACCGGGACATGCTCCCGCCCGAGATCTTCGAGCGGATCTCCCGGCTGATCGCCGACGGGGCACCGCGCGAGCTCCTCGCCGAGGCGGTCGCGGCCGCCCGGCGCGCGCTCAACCCGCACCCGGGCGGGCAGTTGGAGGAGAACATCCCGGAGCTCGGCGGCCGGCCGGTCCCGGGGCTCCAGCACAAGTACCGGGAGACCGTGCTGCTGTTCCCCGCACAGGGCCAGAGCTGCCACGCCTACTGCGGCTACTGCTTCCGCTGGGCGCAGTTCGTCGGCGAGCCCGACCTGCGGCAGAGCCTGCCCGGCCCGGCCACCGCGCTGGAGTACCTGCGGGCCCACCCGGAGGTCTCCGACGTGCTGATCACCGGTGGCGATCCACTGATCATGTCCACCGACCGGCTGGCCGGTTACGTCGAACCGCTGCTCGGGCCCGGCACCGAGCACCTGCGCACGATCCGCCTCGGGACGAAGGCGCTCGCCTGGTGGCCGCACCGGTTCACCACCGACCCGGACGCCGACGCGCTGCTCGGCCTGTTCGAGCGGGCCGTGGCGGCCGGCCGGCAGGTGGCCGTGATGGCCCACGTCAGCCACCCGCGCGAGCTGGCCGGCGATGCGGTCCGCGCCGCGGTGGCGCGGATCAGGTCCACCGGTGCGGTGGTCCGCGCGCAGGCACCGCTGATCCGGCACGTCAACGACGATCCCGACGTCTGGGCCCGGATGTGGCGCGACCTCGTCCGCCTCGGCATCGCGCCGTACTACCTGTTCGTCGAGCGGGACACGGGTGCCAGCTCCTACTTCGAGGTGCCGCTGGCCCGCGCGCTGGAGGTCTACCAGGGCGCCGTCCGCCAGGTCTCCGGTCTGGAGCGGACGGCGCGCGGGCCGGTGATGTCCGCCGGTCCCGGCAAGGTGTGCCTGGACGGCGTGGCCGAGGTCGCGGGGGAGCGGGTCTTCGTCTGCCGGTTCCTGCAGGCCCGCGAGCCCGGTCGGGTGGGTGTGCCGTTCTTCGCCCGGTACGACGAACGGGCCACCTGGTTCGACCAGTTGCGGCCCGCCTCGTTCGAACGCCGGCCGTGGTTCGAGGGGGAGCCGGCCCTGGTCTGAGGGGGCGCCGCCCGGCGCGGCCGCACTCCGTGGTCATCCGTTCGAGAGGCGAACACCTGTTCCGTCCGCCCGTGGGCCGCCCGCCGGCCCACGGGCTTTGGCGTTGCTCCGTTCGGGTGGAGGGGATCGTTCCGGGGCGGGGACGATTCGCATGCACAGCAAATCGGACATCCGTAAGGGAAGAGTGCGGGATTCCAACCGCCCGGCGCGTCAGATTCACCCTATCGGGGGGTGCAGTGGGGCCGTACGGCTTCGGTCGGGCGCGGGTGATCTAGGGTTCCCGGTGGGTCGCCCCGAGTGGGCGGACACCATCGCGAGATTTCGCCAACACCCCTTCCCATACACGTATCTGATGATCCGTCCCCGGCTCTCCCGGGGTGGGTCGGTGTGACCTTGACCAGATGAAGGAGACCCTGCCGATGCCGGTGGAGACCAGCCCGGAGACGCAGCAGGTACCGCAGCAGTCGAGCCTGACGACGGCCGCTGCCCGCAACCTCGCCACCACCACCAAGTCCGCACCGCAGATGCAGGAGATCACCTCCCGCTGGCTGCTCAAGGTGCTTCCCTGGGTCCAGGCCGCCGGTGGCGCCTACCGGGTGAACCGCCGACTCACCTACACCGTCGGCGACGGCCGGGTGGAGTTCGTCAAGACCGGCTCGCAGGTCCGGGTCATCCCCCGTGAGCTCGGTGAACTCGCCCTGCTGCGCGGCTTCGACGACGAAGATGTGCTGACGGCCCTCGCCGACCGCTGCGAGCAGCGCGACTTCGGCCCCGGCGAGGTGCTGGCCGAGCGGGGCGCCGAGGCGGACCGCATCTTCCTGATCGCCCACGGCAAGATCAACCAGATCGGCACCGGAAAGTACGGCGACGAGACCGTGGTCGGTGTGCTCGGCGACGGTGACCGCTTCGGCGAGCACGCCGTGCTCGACCCGGACGCCGTCTGGGAGTTCACCGCCAAGACGGTCACCGGCGGCACCGTGCTGTCGCTGCCGAGGCGCGAGTTCCAGGCCATCCGGGACGGCTCGCCCGCGCTCCAGCAGCACCTGCACGACTTCCTCGCGCTGCCGCTCCAGCGCCAGAACGAGCGCGGCGAGGCCGAGATCGCCATGTCGGCCGGTCACCAGGGCGAGTTCGAGCTGCCCGGTGCCTTCGTGGACTACGAGCTGAAGCCGCGCGAGTACGAGCTGAGCGTCGCCCAGACGGTGCTCAAGGTGCACAGCCGGGTCGCCGACCTCTACAACCAGCCGATGAACCAGACCGAGCACCAGCTCCGGCTGACCATCGAGGCGCTGCGCGAGCGCCAGGAGTACGAGCTGGTCAACAACCCCGAGTTCGGCCTGCTCAACAACGCCGACTTCTCCCAGCGGATCCAGACCCACTCCGGCCCGCCCACCCCGGACGACCTCGACGAGCTGCTGAGCCGCCGCCGCGACCCGGACTACCTGCTCGCCCACCCGCGCGCCATCGCCGCGATCGGCCGCGAGCTGAACGCCCGCGGGCTCTACCCCCACCACGTCGACCTCGGCGGGCAGCAGGTGCCGGCGTGGCGCGGGGTGCCGATCCTGCCGTGCAGCAAGATCCCGATCACCAAGGAGAACACCAGCTCGATCCTGGTGATCCGGACGGGCGAGGACAACCAGGGCGTCATCGGCCTGCACCAGACCGGCATCCCGGACGAGTACCAGCCGAGCCTCTCGGTGCGGTTCATGGGCATCAGCGAGAAGGCGATCATCTCGTACCTGGTCAGCGCCTACTACTCGGCCGCGATCCTGGTGCCGGACGCGGTCGGCGTCCTGGAGAACGTCGAGATCGCGCACGGCCGCCACTGAACAACGGCCCGATCGGGCGCGGCCGGGCCGTAACCGGCCCACCGCAAGATCGTTTCACCTGACGTCGGACGGCCCGCCCCCGGGGTCCTGTCCGGTCGATCCTGGCGCTGATCCGCCAAGATCGGCCGGACGGGGCCCAGGGCGGGCCGTCCGACGTCGCCCCTCCCCTCCCGGTGCCGACCGGCCCGCCGGGCGGGGGCGACCCTCCCGATGAGGCCAATTTCCCGCAGGGGCGGGCCTCCTGACGATGCGAGAGGTGCATGGAGTCCATGCCGCAGCCCCAGCAGCCCCGACGGATACCGGTGGACGGGCAGTCGTGACCGCAGACCTGATCGTCGTGAGCGGCGGCGCTCCCGGGCGCCGGGCCCGGCTGGCCGGCGCGGCAGCCGGCGTGGCCGCACTCTGCGCACTGCTGAGCGGCGCGGCCGGCGCCCGGTCCCCCGAGCACCACGACGGGGGCGGCCCGCACGGGCCGGTCGTCGAGACCTGCGTCTCCACCGGGACGGACGTCTCGGTGTCGGTCGGCCACGGGGGCGTGGGCGTCGATGTCGATGTCGACGTGGCGGTGGGCGTCACGGTCGACCTCTTCGGAGTGCTGCACCACCCCGGACCGCGTCCGAAGCCCGGCCACCCGCCCTGGCACCACCACCACCCGTGCCCGAGCCCCACCCCGACGCCCAAGCCGTCTCCGACGCCGACACCCACGCGGACGCCGACCCCCAGCCCGACCTTCACACCGACGCCGACACCGACACCGACGCCGACACCGACGCCGGAACCGAAGCCCACGCCGACCCCGACGCCGACCCCCGCGCCGGTGCCGCCGCCCGCACCCGCCCCGACGCCGAGGCCCACCCCGCCACCCGCGTCGACCAGACCCGCGCCGAAGCCCACGCCGAAGCCGACCGTGGCACCCGTCGTGCCGCCGCCGGCTCCTCCGCCGGCCCCCGAGCCGCCCTCGCCGACCGCCACGCCGACTCCGGCGCCGGTCGTCCCGGTGCAGCCGCGGCCGGTGGTCAAGCCCGTCCGGGTGCCGCTGGCCCCGCCGGTGCCCGCTCCGGAACGCCACCACGGCAGCCCTCCCACCCGGACGATGCTGCTGGTCACCGTGCCCGCGGTGCTCGCGGCGGCGGCGCTGCGTCCGCGCGGCCGTGCGGGCCGCGCCGGCCGGGGTGGCTCCGGCGGCTCCTGAGGCGGCCCGCCCCGAGCGGGTCTGTCCGTACCGGGCCCGGCCCACCCCGAGCCGGTCGGCCGCGGGGCAGGCGCGGGGCGGACCGGCCACGGCGCGGCCGGTGCAGGATCGTTCCAGCCGGCCCGGCCGCGTTCCGACGGTGGCCGGGCCCCGACCAGAAAACCCGAGCTGAAGAAGGGAGTTCCCATGTCCGAGTGGTTGGCGCTGGCCATCGCCATGTCGGCGGCCTGCGCCGTCGTGGTGGCGGTGGTGTTACTGAGGCACCGCCGGGTCAGTGAGGAGGAGGACACCGACGAGACACCCGACGTCATCGAGTACATGACGATGATGATCGGTGTGGTCTACGCGATCGTGCTCGGCCTGGCCATCGCCGGCGTCTGGGAGGCGCGCGGCGCCGCCCAGGACGACGTGTCGCGCGAGGCGCAGTCGCTGCACGAGGTGAGCGAGCGCGCCCAGATCTACCCGGTCGAGTTCCGCGACAAGGTCCGGGCCGATGTGGACGCCTACGTCTCCTACGTCGTCGACGTCGAGTGGACGTACATGCGCGAGCACGGCGAGATCTCCGAGCGGGGCACCGAGCTGCTGGACAAGCTGCGCACGGACGTCGCCACCCGCACGCCGGCCAGCGACTTGGAGGCCCAGGCCTACCAGCCGATCATGGACCGGATCAGCGTCGTCGACGACGCCCGGAACGCACGCGGCCAGAACGCCGGACCGACCATGCCGGGGGTGGTCTGGTTCGGCCTGATCGTCGGGGCCGTGGTGACCGTCGGCATGGTGTTCGCGCTGCAGATCCGGCGCTCGGCCCGGGAGTTGCTGCTGGCAGGGGCGTTCAGCGCGCTGATCGCCTTCCTGCTCTTCCTGATCTGGGACTTCGACGACCCGTTCGGCCGGAGCGTCTCGGTGACCACGCAGACGTTCACCGACCTCTTCCCCACGCTGGGTGGCGGTCAGGACTGACAGTTCACCCGTGGCGGCCTCCTTCGATAATCTGATCGGGCCGTCGGGGGTCGGTCCCGTCGGGCGCATCGAGAGGATCGTCAGTCGTGACCTACCCGCCGCCCCAGCAAGGCGCGCCGTACCCGCCCCGACGCCCCCGGGTGGCCTGGTGGTGGCTGCCCGAGAAGGAGCGCCGCCGGCGCAGGCAGCAGCGGGAGGAGTGGAAGGCGTACCAGCGGCAGAAGGGCAGGAAGAACGACAACGACTGCTCGGACGCCTGCGACTGCTGCGACCTCGGGGATCCCTGCCTGATCGCGCTCGTCCCGGTGATGATGGCCTCGGGTCTGCGCTTCGCCGTGACCGGGGGCCGTGGCCCGGGTGGCGCCGCCGATCCGGCGGCGCCCGCCCCGAACGGCTTCGCGGCGGGTGTGCTGTACGGGGCGGTGCGGTACTACCGGAGCGAGGTCAGCCCCGGGCGTCCGGCCTGCTGCCCGTACACGCCGACCTGTTCGACCTATGCCGTCCAGGCGCTGCACCGGCACGGTGCCGTGCGCGGCGCGCGGTTGACGGTCGGCCGGCTGCTCCGCTGCCGCCCGGGCGCGGCGCGCCGCGGCGGGGCCGACCCGGTGCCGGGCCGCTAGGCCCGGTCGGCCGAGGCCCGGTACGCCGCGCCACGGCACCCGGCGGCGGTGCGGGGACCGGCACGCAGAGCGGCGCGGGGGCCGCGCGGATCACTGCGATCCGTGCGGCCCCCGCGCTGTGACGGTGCGTCAGTGCAGGCTGCTGTTGATCGCGTTCAGCAGGGTGCCGGAGGCGTCGTCGTTCTCCAGCGAGAAGGCGAACATCCCGGCCAGGCCCTTGCTCTTGGCGTACGCCCCGCGCGCCTGGATGGCCTGCGGGGTGTCACCCGTCCAGAAGTTGGTGCCGTCGTAGACCCAGGAGGTCTCGGTCACCGGGTCCCAGTGGGTGGTGGCCGCCGTGGGGTTGAGCTCCTTCCAGGCGGCCAGGCCGGCCTCGGCGCTCAGCGGCTTGGCCGGGGTCGGGCCGGTCGCGCTCTGGTACAGGCCGAAGTTGGAGCCGGCCGGCACACCCGTCCACCCGCGCCAGTAGAACGGGATGCCCAGCACCAGCTTGTTGGTCGGGAAGCCGCCCGCGATGCCGTACTCCGGCAGCCCGGTGGTGTACGCGGCGAGGGTGGTGTCCACGTTGTACTTGCGGGTGCCCGGGGTGATCGGCGTGGTCGGGTCGGCGGGGCTGTCGTGCAGCGGGTCCTGGTGGTTGGTCGGGCCCTTGGCGTCCCAGGCGCCGTGCATGTCGTAGGTCATGACGTCGGCGTAGTCCAGGTACGCGCCGATCTTGTCGGTCTCCAGCTGCGCGATCTTGTCCTGGCCGCTGGGCAGCGCCGCGGTCAGCAGGAACCGCTTGCCCTGGGCGTTGCCGAGGGCGTCCAGCTGGGTGCGGAACTCCTTCAGCAGCAGCGTGAAGTTCTGCTTGTCGGCGGGGGAGTAGTGGTTGCCGGTGTGACCGCCGGCCGAGCCCGGGTACTCCCAGTCGAGGTCGACGCCGTCGAAGAGGCCGGCCGCGGAGGCCTGGCCGCCCGAGGCGTCACCGGCGACGCCGGTCGGCAGGTTCCCCTTCAGGAACATGTCGACGCAGGAGGAGACGAAGGCCTTGCGGGAGGCGTCGGTCGCGGCCGCGTCCGAGAAGTACTTGGAGTACGTCCAGCCGCCGATCGAGATGGTGAACCGCAGGTTGGGGTACTTGGCCTTCAGCTGGCGCAGCTGGTTGAAGTTGCCCTTGAGCGGCTGCTCCCAGGTGTCGCTGCTGCCGTCCACGCTGGCCGCGCCGTTGTAGTCGGCCTGGTAGTCGGCGTAGGCGTCCCCGGCACCGTCCCCGGCGTTGGGGTTGGACTCGTTGGCCGAGTCGGAGGCCTTCACGGCCTGGAAGCAGGTGTGCGTGGTCGGGTGGATGTTGGCGAAGGCGTAGGTGATCACGTCCAGCTTGCCCGCCGCACCGCTGGTGTCCACGTTCTTGGCGTGGTACGCGTTCTCGTAGACGCCCCACTGGTCGAAGTAGGCCGAGCGGAACGGGCTCGCGGCCGGGGCGGCCGCGGTGGTGGTGGCGACCGGCGCGGACTGCGCGGAGCCGTGGCTGCCCGAGTAGCCCTGCACGGTGAAGGTGTAGGCGGTGGTCGGCAGCAGCGAGCTGACGGCCACCGAGGTGCCCATCGAGGTCGCCACCAGCTGGCTGCCCGCGTAGACCTTGTAGGAGACCGGGCCGTCACCGCTGGTCAGGGTGGACGGCTGCCAGTTGAGCACCACGGCGTTGTGGGTGACCTTGCCGACGGTGAGCCCGCCGGGCGTGGTGACCTTGCCGTCCCCGGCCGGGCCGGTGCCCGTCGCGGTGGCGGTGGCCGTCGCGGTCGGGCTGCCGGTCGCGGTGGGGCTGTTCGACGCCGTCGGGCTGGTCGACGCGGTGGGGCTGCCGGTCGCCGTCGGGCTGCCGGTCGCGGTGGGGCTGGTGGAGGCGGTCGGGCTGGTGGACGCCGTCGGGCTGGTGCTGCTGGTCGGCCCGGCCGGTCCGGTCAGGCTGAGGTCGTCCGCGCGGTAGGTGCCGGTGCCGTACCAGCCGTGCGTGAACACCGTCACCGAGGTGGTGGTGGCGCCGGTGGTGAAGGTGCTGCTGAGCTGCGTCCAGCCGGTCGCGCTGGGCGTCCAGGCCGAGGAGTTGACGCCGGTCCCGGTCGCGCCGAGGTAGACGTAGCTGCCCTGGACCCAGCCCGACAGGGTGTACTGGGTGTTGGGCAGGACGGTGACGGTCTGCTGGCACTGCGCGGTGTCGGAGGCCGAGGCGGCCCCGCTGAGCGCGTAACTCCCACTGTGCACCGGGGTGGTGACGACGGATCCGTTGACACAGGTCCAGCCGGCCAGCGAGCCGGTCTCCAGACCGGCGTTGGTCAGCAGGTTGACGGGCGCGGCCGAGGCCGTGTTCAGGGAGAGCGCGAGCGCGGCGGTGCCGGTGGTGAGCGTGGCCGCCAGTGCCAGTGCGGTGGCCCGCCGGCGTGGTGCGGCGGACCGGCGCTCGGCAGGGCGCGCGGGCGTGACTCGGTCGTGCATGAGGTGTCCTCCGGATGAGTGGGGTTCCGGCGGTGCGATGGCCCGGGCGGGCCGAAGGGAGCCGAACCGAGCGCTGTGGGGGCGCCCGGGCGGGTGACACGTGCTGCGGTGCGGTGCGTCGACGCGGTCGGGCCGCTGGCCCGTACGCATCAACGACACCACAGATTGGACTGGACCAATATTCGCCGTCAAGGGTGTCCGCCCGCTGGACGGTCGGGAGTCGGCGCGCCGGTACGGTGGCCTACGGAGCAGCCCCGCCGAACGGAGGACGAGTCATGGACAGCCAGGACTGGAACGACCGCTACGCCGCGAGCGAGCTGGTCTGGGGCGCCGAGCCCAACCGCTGGGTGGTCGAGGAGCTGACCGGCCGCACCCCCGGCCACGCCCTCGACCTCGCCGCCGGAGAAGGGCGCAACGGCATCTGGCTCGCCCGCCAGGGCTGGCGGGTCACCGGCCTCGACTACTCCGCCGTCGCCCTCGAACGCGCCGAGCGGCTCACCGCGGACCTGCCCGACGAGGTCGCCGACCGGCTCACCTGGCGTCACGACGACGCCCGCACCTTCCCGGTCCCGCCCGAGGGCTACGACCTGGTGCTGGTCGCCTACCTCCAGCTCCCCGCCGACGACCGCCGGACGGCGCTGCGCCGGGCCGCCGCCGCCCTCGCCCCCGGCGCCACCCTGCTGGTGGTCGGGCACGACACGACCAACCTGACCGAGGGCGTCGGCGGCCCGCAGGACCGGCGCGTCCTCTTCACCCCGGACGACGTGCTCGCCGACCTCGCGGACGCCGGGCTGCGGACCGTCCGCGCCGAGCGCGTCCACCGCCCGGTGGCCGCGGAGGCCGGGCACCGCGGCTCCGCCGGCGAGGGCCGGGGTGTGGCGATCGACGCCCTGATGCGGCTGGAGAAGCCGGTTCCGTTCGGGTAGGTCCGATCCGTGCGCCCCGGGTGAGGGGGCGGCCCGCGGGCCTGATTCGGAGCTGACCGGCCGGACTCCCGGCGGCCGCCGGCGCAAGGCGCCCGGGAGAGCGGTCCGTGCCCGGATCATGTGGTGTTGATCGTGGGAGCGGGGTACGGGGATTCCCAGGGACGACCCTGTGCACCGAGAATCTCTACAGTGCTGTAGATTCAAGGCGCAGGGCGGAGCAACGAGGAGGACGCGATGAGCGTTTCGCTGGCCAAGGGGCAGAAGCTGAGCCTGGAGAAGCCGGGCGGGGGGCAGCTGGGCCTGGTGCGGATGGGCCTCGGCTGGCGGGCCGCCCAGCGGAAGGGGTTCTTCGCCAAACTGCTGGCCTCGCAGGAGATCGACCTGGACGCCTCGGCGGTGCTGTTCGCCGCGGGGAAGCCGGTGGACGTGGTCTTCTTCCAGCACCTCACCAGCAACGACGGTTCGGTGCGGCACAGCGGTGACAACCTGACCGGCGGCGCCGGGGACGCCACCGACGACGAGTCGATCACGGTGGACCTCACCCGGGTGCCGGCCGAGGTCGACCAGATCCTCTTCACCGTCAACTCCTTCACCGGGCAGACCTTCCAGGAGGTCGAGAACGCCTTCTGCCGACTGGTCGACGAGCAGACCGGTGCCGAACTGGCCCGCTACACCCTCACCGGCGGCGGCCCGTACACCGCCCAGATCATGGCCAAGGTGCAGCGCGCGGGCGGTGGCTGGCAGATGGCCGCGATCGGCCAGCCCGCGAGCGGGCGCACCTTCCAGGACCTGATGCCGGAGCTGGCCAAGCACCTCTGACCGGCCCGCGCATCACCCGCGACCGGCCCCCGGCCGGTCCGCCGACCGGCGGCGCGGGGCCCGTCCGATCTCCCCCCGGACGGGCCCCGCGCCCGCTGTCGCGCGCGCCCGCCCCGGGCGGGCCCGCGCCGCCGCGCGTGCGGACCGGGGCGGACGGCCCGCACGACCGCCCCGCGCTGCCCGGTCGGGTGCTCTTCCCCGATAACCCTGCGGCGCGCTCACCGCGTCCGCTAACACTGGCCGCATGGACGATGACGCTGTGCAGCTACCGGAGCACCTCACCATCCGGGTCGCCCACACCGACGACCCGGTCGCGGCCGTGGCCGGTCTGGAGGCCTGGGCGTCGCGCGAGCGGTATCCGAGCCTGATGATGATGCCGCCCGCCTTCGGCAGTCTCCAGCGCACCGACGACGGGGCCTGGCGCATCCTCGGCTACCACGCGACCACCCCGCAGATGGCCCGCGACGACCTCGGCCACCGGTTCCGCTGCTGGGCGCAGGCCGATCCCGGCACCCGGTTCGCCGCCACCTGGGACATCACCGACGAGGAGCGGGCCGCCTACACCGAGGCGTACCGGCGGATGGAGTGGGAGGCCCTCGACGAGATCACCGTCGCCGGGCGGGAGTACCGCGTCTTCCGGGCCGAGCAGGTCCTGCGCTCGGGGCCCGAGGGCATCGAGCCGCCGCGCCCCACCGACCCGGATCCGGCCGCCGTCGGCAAGGCCTACCGGGTGCCCTCCCGGGTGGACGGGTTCGTCATCGACCCCGCCGCCAGCGTCACCCTGGTCGACGGGATCCTCCGGCTGGACATGATGGCGCTGGTGCCGACCGGCCGGGGCATCCCCGAGGACGTCCGTGCCGAGGCCCGGCGCGCCTCGCGCCGGTACCCCAATGTGTTCGTGCTCCCGGTGCACTGTGCCGTCGCCGAGTACGAGGGTGGCCGCTGGGGCCCGATGACCGGGGCCTGTGAGACTCCGCAGGCCGCCCGTGACAGCCTCGCCGCCTACCTGCGCGACTTCGCCCCGCGCCTGATGCCGGACCTCGGCGAGGACGAGCGCGTCCAGTACGCCGCGGCCGCCGACCGGCTGGACGCCGAGCGCGGCCATGAACTCCGGGCGGCCGACCGGCGGTTCCGTCTGGTGCGGGTCGAACCGGTGGTCCGCCTCGGCCCCGACGGCCCCGAGCTGCCCCGGACCTCCGACTGGGATCCGGACCTCCCGGTCAAGGTGCAGGAGCAGCAGGACCGGGCGGCCGGGCGTTTCGAGGACGACGACGAGGACTGACCGGGCGCCGGCCCGGTGGGCCGCCCGTCGGGGGCCGCTCGGTGCAGCGGCCGGAGGAGCCGGGCGTGGGCCCCTCCGACCCGTGCGCGGTCAGCGTGCCGACGGCGAGGCCGACGGGGAGAGGGCGGCCGAGGGGGAGGCCGAGGCGCTCGCGGTGGCGGCGCCCGACGAGGTCGCCGTCGGGGTCCCGCTCGGGGTGCCCGTCGGGGTCGGGCAGCCGGGCGCGGTGGGCGCCGCGGTGGCGGTGGCCGAGGGGGAGGCCGTCGGGCTCGCGCCGTCGGTGGGCGTCGCCGTCGCCGTGGCCGTGGCGCAGGTGGTGGGCGTCCCGGTCGGGGTCCCGGTGGGGGTCGCCGTCGGCGTCCCGGTCGGGGTCCCGGTGGGGGAGGTGCTGGGGGTGCCGGTCGGCGTGGCGCTCGGGCTGGTGCCGGCCGAGGGCGACGAGGTGGGCGTGGGTGCCACGGTCGGACCCGGGCTCGGCGTACCCGTCGGCGTCGGTTCCTGCGTCGGGGCGTCGGTCGGCGTGCCGGTCGGGGTCGCCGAGGGCGCCGGCGCCGCGGGGCTGGTCGCCGGAGCGGTCGCGAACGGGGACGGACCGGTCGCGGGCGGCGTGGTGGCGGCGGGGGCCGGCCGGTCCGGGGTGGTGGTCGCCGTCCCGCTGCCGAAGTGGGCCATCCAGTTCTTGACGGTCCGCAGGTACTCGCCCGAGTTGTTGTAGCCGAGGATCGCCCGGTCCAGCTGCGCCGGGTCGGCGAGGTTGCGCCCGCCCGCGCAGAGGTAGCGGCCGGCCGACTCGGCGGCGTCGAAGACGTTGTTCGGGTCCGCCTGGCCGTCGCCGTTGGCGTCGACCCCCCAGTAGGCCCAGGTGGAGGGGATGAACTGCATCGGCCCGACGGCCCGGTCCCAGAGCCGGTCGCCGTCGTAGCGTCCGCCGTCGGTGTCGGCGATCGCCGCGAAGCCGTTGCCGTTGAGCGCCGGGCCGAGGATCGGCCGGTACGTCGTCCCGGCGGCGTCCACGCCGCCGCGGTTGGCCTGGCCGGACTCGACCTCGCCGATCGCGGCCAGCAGCTGCCACGGCAGGTGGCAGGCGGGCGAGCGCAGGGTCAGCGCCGCCTCGGCCTTGCGGTAGGCGGCGAGGACCGTCGCCGGCAGGGCGGGCCCGGTCCGGAACGGTCCGGCGGACGGGTCGCCCGGCGGGGTCGTGGGCGGCTGCGGCAGCGGGATGGCGCCGCCGCCGTCGACGGGCACGGCGGGCCCGCCGGGGAGCGTCGGCAGGGCGGCCCCGGACGGCGTCGCCCCGGGCAGCTCGGTGGACGAGGCGACCACGGCCGTGGTCGGGTCGGTCGCGGACGGCACCGGGCCGGCGGCCGCGACGGCGGAGAGGCCGAGGCCGGTCACCTGAGAGCCGGTCAGGGCCGCCAGCGCGGTGAAGGCGGCCGCCGTGCCGGTCACCCGCTTGCCCAGCCGTATCCGGCGCCCCGCCCGCTGTCCGCTGCCGACTCGTGTCCTCATGCCGTGCCCTCCCCGTGACCGTCCGGACCCTCGGGGAACGGACGGGCTGTCACCATCGTGCCTGCCGGCGCATGACGGTTCGTGTTACCGCAATGATTAGTATCACGACGATCCGACCGGGCCCGGGTGAGCAGCGGCTGTCCCGGGCCCCACGGTCCGGTGAACGTGCAGGTGAACGTGCAGGTGACGCCGGGCCGTGGGGCACGGAGCGGCGGTGGCGCCTCAGAACTCGACGAGCTGTCCGTCCTCGGCGACGGCCGCGCCCACCGCCGCCATCGCCGCCGCGAGGTCGGCGGAGCCGGGCGAGCCCGGGTGCGCCAGCGGGTTGGTGTTGTTGAGGTGGGTGTAGAGGTAGCGCGGGCCGGGGCGTCGGGCCAGGTGGGTCAGCGAGTCCTCGATCGCCAGGTGGCCCATGCCGCGCGAGGAGCGCGAGCCGCCAGTGCGCTCGGCGAGTTCGTCGTCGGTGGCGAAGGTTCCGTCGAGGATCACCACGGCCGCGCCGGCCACCGCCCGGTCGAGCTCCGGCGTCCAGGCGGCCAGCCCGGGCGCGTAGACGGCGCTCGCGTCGCTCCCGGCCGCGGTGAACCGGTAGCCGGTCACCCAGTCGGCCCGGCCGTCCCAGCCCTCGCCGGGCAGGTCGGCGGCGTACCGGGGCCGCTTCCCGCCGAGCGCCAGCGGCTCGGCGCGCAGGCCGCCGGCCAGGTCGACGGTGGTGCCGGGCACGACGGACTGCCAGCGGGCCTTGGTGTAGGGCGCGAGCAGCGGGCCGACCGGGAAGGCGCCGTGCAGCGCGGCCCGGACCGGCTCGGTCGCGTGCACGCTCAGCCCGGCGGCCTCCCGCAGGGTCAGCAGTCCGAGGGTGTGGTCGAGCTCACCGCTGGTGAGCAGGACGCCGCGCAGCGGGGTGTCCCGGGTGCCGGCGGCCGGGGCGAGCTCGGGCGCGGCCAGCAGCTGGCCGCGCAGGTCGGGTGAGGCGTTGACCAGGTACCAGGCGGCGCCGTCCGCGCTGACCGCCAGGCAGTCCTGGCTGCGGGCGGCGCCGGTGCGGCGGGCGGTGGCGCAGCCCTCGCAGCCGCAGTTCCACTGGGGCAGGCCGCCGCCGGCGGCCGTGCCGAGGATCCGGATCTTCAGCGCATCCTCCGGGGTGCGGGTGCGGGGGCGGCCGCCGGGACCGGCCCGGTGACCAGGTGGTGGTCGGGGGAGAGCCGGCAGGCCGGGTCGGTGGCGCCCGGGTCCCCGGTGAACTGGAAGGCCTGGCACCGGCAGCCGCCGTGGTCCACCTCGCGCAGCGCGCAGCTGCGGCAGGGCTCCGGCATCCAGTCGGTGCCCCGGTAGCGGTTGAACAGGGGCGAGTCGTGCCAGATCGCGGCGAGGCCGTCGGTCACCGCGTTCGGCAGCGCGGGACCGGGCAGCTGTGCGGCGGCCAGGCAGGGCAGCACGTCGCCGGTGGGGGCGACCACCAGCTGCCGCCTGCCCCAGCCGTCCATGCAGGGCTTCGCGGTGCCGCCGTGGTGGTCGGCCGCGACGTGCACGATCTCGATCCGGTCGCCGTGGCGCTCCCGGGCGGCGGCCACGTCCAGCTCGGCCTGGCGGACCTGCGCCTCGCTCGGGGCGAGGTGTGCCCGGTTGTGCCAGGCCCAGCCGTAGTACTGGGTGTGCGCCAGCTCGACCCGGTCGGCGCCGAGCGCCACCGCCAGATCGGCGAGCGCGCCGAGACGGGCCAGATTGCCCCGGTGCAGCACGGCGTTGACGGTCAGCGGCAGCCCGGCGCCGGTCAGCAGCGCGGCCGCGGCGAGCTTGCGCTCGTGCGCGGCCAGGCCGGCGACGGCGTCCGCGCGGCGCAGGTCGGCGTCCTGGACGGAGAGCTGGACGTGGTCCAGGCCCGCCTCGGCGAGTGCGGCGGCGCGTGGCCCGTCCAGCGGGATGCCGCTGGTGACCAGGTTGGTGTAGAGGCCCAGGCCGTGCGCGTGGGCGACGATCCGGTCCAGGTCGCGGCGGAGCAGCGGCTCCCCGCCGGTGAGGTGGACCTGCAGGACGCCGAGCCCGCGGGCCTGGTCGAGCACCCGGAGCCACTGATCGGTGTCCAACTCGTCCCGGTAGCGGGCGAGTTCGACCGGGTTGGCGCAGTAGGTGCACTGCAGCGGGCAGCGGTAGGTGAGCTCGGCGATCAGGCCGAACGGCGCCGGCGCCCGGACGGCGGCGCCCGGCAGCCCGGTGGCCGGGTACGGCAGCGCGGGCGCGCCGGAGCCGTCCAGGGTGAGCAGCCGGCGCTCGGCGAGGTCGGCGAGCAGTGCGCGGACCTGTGCGCCGTCCACTCCGTCGTACTCGGCGGCGAGCCCGGCGGTGATCAGGCCGGCGTCGCGCCGGCCGTCGCAGTGGCGCAGCACGGCGGCGGCGGTGTCGTTGAGCAGCAGGACGCCCTCGGGGTACAGCAGTGCCGCCCGGTCGCGGACCGGGTCGTGCACCAGCCGCACCCCGCGCCGCAGCCCGGGCACCTCGACGGTCGGAACGGTCGGAACGGTCGTCACCGGTCGCCCCCGTAGTCGACGGCGTCCAGCATGGCGCGCAGCACCTCGCACTTGAAGGCCAGGGCGTCGAGCGCGGCCTGCTGCTGGTGGGCGGTGACGCAGTGGTCCAGCACGAGCTCCAGGGTGCGGGCGCTGTCCTTGCGGGCGGTGGGGATGCGGTGCTCGAAGTACGCGTACCCCGCCGGGTCGATCCAGTGGTAGTGGGTGCGCCAGGCGGTCACCCGCTCGGCCATGTGGTCGGGCGAGAACATCTCGGTGAGGGCCGCCGCCACGCCCTCCGTCCACGGCCTGGTCTGGCAGAAGTGCAGGTAGCCGTCGACGGCGAAGCGGACGCCGCGGGCGACGTGCCGCTCGTCGGTGACCTCCGCGCGGTCCAGGCCGACGGCCTCGGCGAGCACCAGCCAGTCGGCCAGCCCGCCCTCGGTCGGCGCGGCGCCGTCCCTGCTCCCGGTCCGGTCCCGGTCCTCCGGGGCCGTCGGCCCCGGGCCCGGTCCGTCCTGGTAGCCGAGCCGCTCGACCCAGGCCCGACGGACCTCCGGCAGCGGGCAGTTGGCGATGATCGCGGCGTTCTTGCGGGTCAGGCAGAGCTGGTAGTACCAGCGGTTGGCGACCCAACGCCGCAACTCCGGTGGCGTGCAGCCACCGGAGTGCAGGCGCAGATGGAACGGGTGGGTGTCCCAGTACCGTTCCCGCAGGTCGTACAGCCTGGCCGCGAACCGCTCGCGGGTCAGCGGTTGCGCCACTGGGCGGCCCGTCCGGCGTAGGCGGTGACCTCGGCGCCGGTGCGGTGGCACTCGACCGCCGGCGCGGACCAGGCGGGCCTCGCGGCGGCGCCGGCCGGGCGCTCGGGCGGTGCGGTGGCGGGGGTGGGCAGCGGAGCGGCAGTGCGGTTCATCGGGATTCCTCCTCGGGAGGGGGTGGGTGGGAGGAGCGCACGGGCCCTGCGGGCCGCGCGGCCCCGTGGGTCAGGACGCTACGAGCCGTCGGGCCCGGCCGCCGGTCCAACCCGCACGATGCGCGGGCAAACGCGCTCGAACGGGTGACGGACCGGGGCCGGGGGTTCGGGCGCTCGCACCGCGGTCCGCGGTCAGGAAGCGGCGCGACCGAAGGCGACCAGGTGCCCGTCCTTGGTGCCGACGAACACCCGCCCGGCGTCCGTGGCGGGGACGGAGAACCTGCTCACCGTGCCGAGCGCGAAGCTGCGGCGCAGCTTGAGCGTGCCGTTGACCGGCAGCGGGTCGTACACCCGAAGCTCGCCGTTCTGCCCGCCCGGACCGGTGCCGGAATAGACGGTCCAGACGAGCGCCGAGCCGGAGACCGTCCCGTTGGAGGTGACCACGGGTGAGCCGGAGGCGTAGCCGAAGCCCTCGGCGCTGGTGCCCGCGCTGGTCAGCTGGGGGTTCCCGGCGCCGTTCACCGAGTACTTGAGCGCGCGCAGCGAGCCGTAGTTCTCGACCAGGTAGACGTAGCCGCCGTCGCCGCCCCAGACCCCGGGGTGGCCCCAGACGCCCTTGAACGGGCCGGTCGTGCCGACCGCGCCGTCGGTGCCGTTCGGGCCCTGGCCCATGCCGCCCAGGTGGTCGCGGTCCAGCAGGAAGATCCGGCCGTCCTTGCCGACCTGCACCAGCAGGTGCGGGTGGGCGGCCGTGCCGAAGGCGGACGGCAGGGCGGCCGGGCCGCCGGAGCCCAGGTCCACGTCGCCGTGGTCCATGTCCCGGTTGTTGGTCGGGCTGAAGAAGTCCTTCGGGGCGAGGCTGCCGTCGGCGTTCACGCCCAGCCGCACGACGGACTCGGCGAAGTGGCCCTGCGGCTTGTCGCCAGGACCCTTGGGCGGGGAGGAGCCCGCGCCGGCGCCGTTGCCGGTGGCGAGGATGATCCGCCCGGCGCCGTCCGAGACCAGGCCGCCGCCGCTCATCCAGACACCCGCGTTCTGCGAGGCGGAGCCGGACTCGGTGGACCAGAGCGTGAGCTTGCGGGAGCTCGTGTTGACGCCCCCGACGACGCCGACGTACGTGCCGACCCCGCAGTCCGAGGCGAAGCCGAAGTACACCGCGCCGTCCAGCAGCAGGAGCCCGGCGCGCTGCGCCGAGGTGCCCGGGTCGAACGGCACCCCGGGGCTGTTCACCGGCGAGCCCTGGATGGGGACCGGCCAGCCGCTGCGCTCGGCGCCCGAGGCGACGTCCAGCGCGTGCACCGAGAAGTGGGCGCCCCCCTCGGAGGACTTCGTCACCAGGTAGACCGTGCCGGTCGCCTTGTCGTACACGGGCGTCGAGGTGATGCCGGTGCCGGGGGAGAGGCAGGCGGTGGACGACGGGACGGGCGCGCCGAGCGCGCGCTGCCACAGGATCCGGCCGTCGGCCGCGCCGATCCCGTAGACGTGGTTCGTCTCGCTGGCGACCACCACGGTCGAACCGGCGACCAGCGGTTGCGCGAGGACGGCGCCGTCGACGGCGGTGGACCAGCGCCGGCCGAAGTCCGAGGCGGAGACCTGCGCGGGGCCCAGGCCCGGCTCGGCCGCGTCCCAGCCGGTGCGCAGGCTGTTCACCGAGACGGTGGGGTTGTCGGCCCGTGCGGGTGTCGCGGTGGCCAGCGAGCCGGCCACGGCCGGGGCGAGCAGCGCCAGCCCGCTCAGCAGGGCCGTACCGGTGCGGGCCGCCGGTGTTCGGGGCACCGCAGGACGGCCTGCCGGCGCGCTGCGCGGGCCGCCCGGGGGCGGGGATGGGTGGAGTCGGCTCATACGGTCCGCCTTGGCTGTCGGGGGAGTACGGGTACGGCGCCGTGGCGTCATTCTGTGAACGCCCGCGCCGTGCCCGCATCCGCCCGCAGCCCCCGCCCCGGCGCCGTTCACGCCCCGGAGGGAACGGGCTGCGCCGCCCGGCGTCTCCCCGGTCGTCCTCCGCAGCTCCTGCGCCGCTCCTCCGCCGGACCGGGGCCGGGGCGGCTCAGCCCGTGAGCTGCTTGGCCAGCACCATCGCCAGCGCGCCCTCGGCGAGCGCCTCGGCCGGGGCGTTGACCTCGTCGTCCGGGCCGCGGTCCTTGACCACCTCGACGGCGTAGGCGCGACCGCCGGCCAGGAAGAGCACCCTCGGGTGGGTGCCGTCCTTGCGCTGGGACAGCACCGCCTCCTGCCCGACCCCCGGCAGCGGGGTGACCTGGAGCTCGCCGTTCGCCCTGGCGGCGGCCAGGGCGGTCGGGCTCGTCTCGCGGATGGAGGCGTACGACTGGAAGGAGCCCCAGGTGCAGCCCCAGACCGGGCTGCCGTCGCTCGCCGGGTCGGGGTGGGTGCCCCGGAACGGGCCGCCGGTGCCCACCGCGGCGATGACCTGGGGCGAGGTCAGCAGCGTGCAGGCGTCACCCGGCCGGGCGGCGGGCGCGGTGCTGGGCGTGCCGGCGGCGGTGGGGGCCGGCGCGGAGGCGGTGGGCGCGGTGGATCCGGGCGGCGTCGATCCGGCGGGGGTCGACGCGGTGGGCGCCGTCGGGGTCGCCGCGGGCGTGGTGGGCGGCGGCGCCGC
This sequence comes from Kitasatospora sp. NPDC058218, assembly GCF_042882445.1. Lineage (NCBI taxonomy): Bacteria > Bacillati > Actinomycetota > Actinomycetes > Kitasatosporales > Streptomycetaceae > Kitasatospora > Kitasatospora sp. NPDC058218. The sequence goes on from NZ_JBHVWC010000049.1 coordinate 25,776, forward strand.
GGTGGCCCCGCCGCCGGAGGACGAGCAGCCGGCCACGGCGACGGCCGCGAGGGCCAGCGCGGGCAGCCAGAGCTGCCGACGGTCGTACCGGACCGGTGACTTGAGCTGCATGGGACCCCCTCGACTGGCGCCCGCCGGTGCGGCGGACTGCGATATCGAAGGGATCCTAGTGGTCGGGCCCGGCCGGTATTTCCCGTTCCCGCAACGGGAGTTGTACGACTGCGTCACGACGGTGAACCCGGCGCGTCCGGCGGCCGAACGGGCGGTCCGGGGTGCGGGGGTGGTGCGCGCACGTCCGGGCGGGCTCCGGGCGGCGCCCGTGGCGGGTGGTCCTGACCAGGTCCGATGCGGTGAACGTCCTTTACCAGTGCGGGGTGTTCGGTGTCGAGCTCTCCACCATCAGCTCCCCGGACGGGTGATGTTCTGGTGAAAGTGGTCATGCCAGGAACGGTCGCCCGGCATCCTTGGGCCGGTGACCAGGTGGATCCCGCACCCGGCGGATCCCGTGACCAGGCGGATGGAGGCCCAGACGGTGAGCACGAACCTGCCGGAGACCGTGGCGGAGGGGCCGGTGGTCCTCCCGGCGCCGCCTCGCGTGGTGGACGACCTGGCCCGTGACCTGACCCATGCCGCGGCCGCCGTCCGCGCGGTCTCGCGGGCGGGGCGCAGCGGCGGCGACGTCGCCGTCGCCGCGTACACCGCCGTGGTGTGCACCGGCCGTTCGGCGGCCCGGGCCCTGGAGGAGGCCGCCGCCTGGTGCCGGCAGGCGCCCGAGGCCGAGGTGCACTCGCTGGCCTGGGCCCGCGTGCCCGGGCACCGCGACGACGTCTACGAGTACCGCGTCACCCTGGCCGTCAGCTTCCCCGACCACGAGACCGGCGAGCACAGCGGCGACACCCACCACGCCCCGCGCTGAGGCCGACGTAGGATCGCCCTCATGGATCATGGGGGAACGACCGATACGCAGGCGACGGCGACCGAGGAGCGGGAACTGTCCACCGGGGCGGCGGTGGCCGCCACCGCGTTGGCGGCGCTGGGTGCCGTCGCGGTCCTGCTGGCCGTCTTCCACTGGCTTGGCTGGACGGCGCCCGGCATCGGCTGGCTGCTCGCCAAGGGCGCCGTCAAGCTCTGCGCGGGCGGCGTGGTCGGCCTGCTCGGCGCACTCGCCTGGCTCCGCCAACGGTACACGGGGCGAAGGTAGTTCGAGACCTCGGGCAGCCCGGACCGGCGGCCGGCCCGGGGTGGTTCAGGGCACCAGGACGAGCCGGCCGCGCAGGCCGCCGCGGGCCAGCCGGCGGTGGGCGTCGGCGGCCCGCGCCAGCGGGTGCGTGCCGGCCACCCGCAGGGTGAGCCGCCGGTCGGCGGCCAGGGCGGACAGTTCGGCGAGTGCCCGGCCGTCGGCGGCGATCCAGACGGTGGACACCCGGATGCCGCGCAGGCCCTGCGGTGCGCCGCCGGCCACGCTGACGAAGGCCCCCCGGTTGCGGACCGCGCCGAGCGCGACCACCCCGAGCAGGGCCGCGTCCAGGGCGCCGTCCGCCCCGCCCGGGACGAGTGCCCGGACGGCGGCGGCCGGATCGGCGGTGCCGCGCGGCACGAACCGGTCGGCGCCCAGCCCCCGGACCAGCGCCTCGTCGGCCTCGCCGGCCATCGCCACGACCCGCAGGCCCCGGAGGGCGGCGAGTTCGACGGCGAAGCCGCCCACCGCACCGGCCGCGCCGGTCACCAGCAGCGTGCCGCCGGCGGGCAGGTCGAGCAGGTCCAGTGCCTGGGCGGCGGTCAGTCCGTTCAGCGGCAGGGTCGCGGCCTCGACCGCCGGCACCCCGGCCGGGGCCGGGGCCAGCGCCGAGGCGTCCAGCACCACGTACTCGGCGTAGGTGCCGAGGGAGACGTCCAGGCGGTCGCGCAGGCCGATCACCGGGTCGCCCGGGCCGAAGCCGGACACCCCCGTGCCCACCCGGTCGACCGCCCCGGCCACGTCCCAGCCCAGGCCGGTCACTTCGCGCGGTGCCATCAGCCCCGCCGCCAGCAGGGCCCCGGACCGGGTCACGGCGTCCACCGGGTTGACCCCGGCGGCCGCCACCCGGATCCGCACCTGGCCCGGTCCGACCTCGGGCACGGGGACGTCCACCAGCTCCAGGGCTTCGGGACCGGCATTGCTGCGAACGACGACGGCGCGCATGGCGCACTCCTCGGGGGAACGACAACGGGGACTGTGGAAGGCCCGGAGGTCCGGGCTTGCCAACGGCCCCCACGCTAGGGAGAGTTGCCCTCCAGCGGGAAGCACGCACCGCGAAGTGCGTACCGCACGGGGAGGAGAGCCCATGGCCACCATGACCGCCGCTCAGCGCCGCTCGGCCGAGCGCGCCGGCTTCGACGCCTATCTCGCGCAGTGCCCGGCCCGGCAGTTGCTCGACCGGATCGGTGACAAATGGGTCAGCCTCCTCGTCAACGCCCTGGCCGACGGCCCGCAGCGCTACAGCGACCTGCGCCGCCGACTGGCCGGGGTCAGCGAGAAGATGCTCACCCAGACCCTGCGCGCCCTGGAGCGCGACGGCCTGCTCACCCGCACCGTCACGCCCTCGGTGCCGGTCCGGGTCGACTACGCGCTGACTCCGCTGGGGGCCGGCCTGCTGCCGCTGATGCGGGCGATCAAGGCCTGGGCCGAGGAGAACATGCCCGAGGTGCTCGCCGCCCGGGACGCCTACGACACCCGGCCGCTCTGACGGACCGCCGGGGCCGGGGCCCCGGCCGGGACCTCGGCCGGAGCCTCGCCCCGGGGCGGGCGAAGCGCTTCGTCGAGGCGTGCGGCGAGCGTGTCCCAGGGGCGGCAGGCGACCACCGGGAGGGCATGGCGGTGGGCCTGCTCCGCGAGCCACCGCGAGTACCGGGCGCCGACCTGCGCCCGCCGCGCCTGTACGCCGCACTCGGGCTCGCGGGCGGCGTAGTTGGCGGTGATCCGGGCCGCGGCCGGCTCGTGCAGGAAGACCGCCCGGACGCGCCGCCCGGCCGCCCGGCCCGCCTCGACGGCCCGGGCGGCGGCGGCCGGGGTGAGATAGTCGCCTTCGACCACAGCGGGCACGTCCACCGTCAGCCGGTTGCGGACGACGCCGAGCACGGCGGGTTCCAGCGCCCGGGCGGTGGCGATCTGCAGCTCCAACTCCCGTTCGACCGACAGGCCTTCGGCGCCGGCGAGGTCGTCGAAGTGGTGCAGCCCCGGGTGCTGGGCGGCTGTGGTGATCTCCTGGACGGCGCTGACCACGTCGTCGAACTCCACCACGAAGGCGCCCGCCTCCCTGGCCAGCCGCGCGGCGGCCCGGCTCTTCCCGATGCCCGAGGCCCCGCCGATCAGCACGATGTCCCACCACAGCTCCGCCATGGGGCGGACGGTACCGCGTGCCACGGTGCGGGATCACCCGCATTCGGCCGGACCGGTGCGGGGGCGGCGGTCAGCTCCGGGTCTCGTGGGCGGAGACGTTGGCGGTGACGCCCTTCAGCAGGGGATCGAGGCGGTCGGTGAGTTCCTGGTAGTCGCTCTGCCGTCCGTCCGACCACTGGCCCAGGCCCACCACCATCGCGCGCCCGGTGCCGGTGAAGGCCTGGATCATCCCGCTGTCGGGTGCCAGCGTGGGAAGGCCGGAGCCGGGCGGCGGCGCCTGGGCGCCCACCTGGTAGTCGTCGAACGCCATGGCCAGCTGGGTGACCAGGTGCACGGTGTCGGCGGGTTCCCGCATGGTGAAGACCGACAGGTTGAACTGGTTGTTCCGGGCGTCCTTGTAGAGCGCGACCTGGTGGCTCACGCAGCCCTTGCTCCTCTTGATCATCGAGATCAGGCGGGGGCCGACGGAGTCCTGGAACGTGCAGGAGTCCAGGGTCTTGGCGGCCACCTTGGTATAGACCGTGCCCGAGTCCGCCCTCACCTCGGCGGGGAACGCCTGCTCCAGCGGCACGGCCGGCCGGGACTCGGCGGCCGCGGGCGGCGTGGTCGCGGACTGCGCGCCGGCGGACGGCGCGGTCGGGCTCGGTGCGGCCGGGGGGACGGCCGGGGCCGCCGCCGGGGGTGTGCCGCCCCCGGCGTCCTCGGACGGCGGCTCGACGGCCTTCATCGCCCCGAACGCCACCGCCGCCGCGGCGAGCGCGAGTGCCAGGTTGCGGGGCCAGACCGGCTTCCGGGGCTCGGGTCGGTCCTGGTCGGGGATGTTGTCGCTGGTGTTCACGCCGATACCGTAGTGATCACTGCAGTCGAACTGATGACCGGTCGATCACATCTTGATCACTGACGGCGGCGCGCGGTTGCTCCCGGGACCGGGGTGTCGGGCGGGCGGGGCGGTGGGCCCCGGCGCGCCCGCCGGCGGTCCGGTTCGTGCGCAACCCGGTGGCAGCGGAACGACTGACGCCCCGGGGGCCGTCCACTAGCGTGGTGCAGATGACGGGGAGTGAGCACACCGTGCTGATCGTCCTGCGGGGCAACAGCGGATCCGGCAAGTCGAGCATCGCGGCCGCCCTGCGGGCCCGGTACGGGCGAGGGCTCGCGCTGGTCGGCCAGGACAACCTGCGCCGGACCGTGCTGCGGGAGCGGGACACGGACGGCGCGGCCGCGATCGGCCTGATCGACACCGTCGCCCGCTACGCCCTCGACCACGGCTTCCACGTCGTCGTCGAAGGCATCCTGTCCGCCGCGCGCTACGGCCCGATGCTGGGCCGGCTGGCCGCGGACCACCGCGGCCGCACCCGGCTGTACTACCTCGACGTCGACCTCGTGGAGACCTTGAACCGCCACGCCCTGCGGCCGCAGGCCACCGAGTTCACCTCGGAGGAGATGACCGGCTGGTACGTCGGGGGCGACCTGCTGCCCGGGGGTGTGGAGCGGGTCATCGGCCAGGACAGCACGCTGGAACAGAGCGTGGACCGGATCCTGGACGACACCGGACTGACGCCGCCGGGGCCGATGCCGGCGCCCTGAGCGAACGGCGGCGGTGGGTGGCTGCGGGTGGTCCAGGCGGTGCTGCCAGGCGGTCAGGAGGCCCTCCAGGGTGCCCGCCTCCTGCGGGGTGAGGAGCTCCAGCAGGCGGTGCTCGTTGCGCATGTGGGCGGTGAAGGCCTCGTCGATCAGCCGGCGGCCGGCCGGGGTGAGGGCGACCACGCGCCCGCGCCCGTCCTCGTCGCTGCGGCGGCGGGTGACCAGGCCGGCCCGTTCCAGGCGGTCGATCCGCTTGGTCATGGCGCCGGTGGTGACCATCGTGTGGGCGGCGAGCTCGCCGGGCGCCCGTTCGAACGGGGAACCGGCCCGGCGCAGGGCGGCGAGCACGTCGAACTCGCCCTCGCTCAGGCCGTAGCGGCCGTACACCAGGCCGAGTTCGTCGGTGAGGCGGGCGGCGAGGCGGTGCAGCCGGCCGATCACCGCCTGCGGCGAGACGTCGAGGTCGGGCCGCTCCCGTCGCCATTCGGCCTGGATGGCGGCCACGTGGTCCGGGGCTCCGGGCGGCGGTCCGACCGGTTCGCGCTGCTGCTCCATGGCCCCATCCTAGCCGGATAGCTTCCTTGGAAGGTATATTGCTTCCATGGAAGCGAATCTGCGGTGGGTGCTGCTGACCGCCGTCGCGCCGGTCGCCTGGGGTGCCAACTACTACGTCACCCGCGAGTTCCTCCCGGCGGACCGCCCGCTCTGGGGCGCCGCCCTGCGGGCCCTGCCGGCCGGGCTGATCCTGCTGGCCCTCTGCCGACGGCGGCCGCGCGGCGCCTGGTGGTGGCGCTCGGCGGTGCTCGGGCTGCTCAACACGGGCGTCTTCTTCGTCCTGCTCTACGTCGCCTCGCAGCTGCTGGCCACCAGCATCGCCTCGACCGTCATGGCGGCCTCCCCGCTGGCGATGATGCTGATCGCCTGGGCCCTGGTGGCCGAACGACCCGCCCGCGCACACCTGGCCGGCGCACTGGTGGGCCTGGGCGGGGTCGGACTGATGGTGCTCACCCGGACGGGCCCGGTGAGCCTGCCCGGGCTGGCCGCCTCGGTGGCGGCCATGCTGGTCTCCTCCTGCGGCTACGTGCTCGCCGGGCGGTGGCGCGACGGCGCGGACGTCCTGGCCTCGACCTCCTGGCAGCTGATCGCGGGCGGGGTCGTACTGCTCCCGGTGGCCGCGCTCGCCGAGGGGGCGCCGCCGGCACCCGCCCTGCCGGAGCTGCTCGCCTTCGGCTACGTCACCGTGGTGGCCACCGCGCTGGCGTTCGCGGCGTGGTTCGCCGGACTGCGGCACCTGCCGGCGGGGACGGTCGGGCTGATCGGGCTGCTCAACCCGCTGACCGGCGTCCTGCTCGGCACGGCGGTGGCGGGGGAGGAGTTGGGGCCGCTCCAGGCGGGCGGGCTGCTGCTGGTCCTGGCGGGCGTGGTGCTGGGACGGCCGCGCGGGGCGGGGCGCCCACCGGGGCGCCGCCGGTCGGGGCGCCGGTCGAGGATGCCGGCCGCGCCGGCCGGGAGCGAGGCCTGCCGCAGCGCACCCTGACGTCGCCCGGGGTGCGGTCCGGGCGGCCGGGCAGGGTCCCGGCCGCCCGTTCCGGGTTCAGCGGCCCACGTCGTCGGCCGCCGCAGGCAGCTCGCGCAGGTGGCGGACCGGGGAGACGAAGAGGCCGATCACCACGGCGGCGGAGCCGGCCGCGGCCACCCGCAACGCGCCCTCGGCGCCGATCCGACCCGCCAGGAGGCCGGCGCAGAGACCGCCGAGCGCGCCGCCGCCGAACAGCAGGGTGCGGAACGCCGCCGTCATCCGCCCCATCATCGACTGCGGCGTCATGGCCTGGCGCAGGCTCACGATCACGACCCCGGCCACCCCCAGCCCCAGGTAGGTGGTGAAGAAGGAGAGCACGCACAGTGCGATCACCACCGGGCGGGGGCCGGCCGCCAGGGCGATCGGGCTCGGCCCGAGCAGCAGCGCGGACTGGGCGACGAGGTAGACGCGGCCGAGCGGGAACCGGGCGACCACCCGGCGGGAGATCAGCGCGCCGAGGAGCCCGCCCACCGAGGAGGTGGCGAAGACGGCGCCGAGGGCGGCCGAGCCGAGGTGGAGGTCGTTCGTCCCGTGGAGCAGGAACATCGTCCAGACGGTGACCATGGAGAAGTTGCAGCAGAAGCCGATCAGCGCGAGCGCCCGCAGGACGTCGTTGCCCATCACCCATCCCAGGCCCTCCCGGAGTTCGGCGAGCAGGTGCCGCTCGGCGGCCGGCTCCGGGTGCGGTTCGGGCGTGCGGATCAGCAGCAGCGTCAGCACGGACACCGCGTACGAGCAGGCGTCCACCACCAGGGCCACCGGGGCCGTGAGCGCCGACACCAGGAGGCCGGCCAGGCCGGGGCCGGCCACGTCGGCGGCGGAGGAGCCGGCGCCCATCTTGGCGCCGGCCTCCACGTAGTGCGCGGGGCTCTTCACCAGCACGGGGACGTACGACATCCAGCTGACGTCGAACACCACCGAGGCGACACCGACCGCGCAGGCGATCACCAGCAGGACGGGCAGGTCGAGCGCGTGCCACCAGTACAGCAGGGGGACGAGGGCGAGCAGGACCAGCCGGGTGAGGTTGGCCGCCAGCATGACGGGGCGCCGCCGCACCCGGTCGGTCCAGACGCCGATCAGCAGGGCGAGTCCGAGGTAGGGCGCGAGCTGCAGGAAGCGCAGCAGGCCGACCTGTTCGTCGGTGGCGCCGAAGGCGCTGATGGCGGTCAGCGGCAGGGCGAGGTTGGTGACCTGGGTGCCGAGCAGTGACACCGTCTCGCCGAGCCAGAACCGGAGGAAGTCGCCGTTGCGCCACAGGCTCGCCGGGGGTGCCCCGGTCGCGCCGTCCGCCGTCGCCGCCGTCAGTTGGGCGTCCGTCATCGCACACCGCCCGGTGCACGGCGGGCCAGCCGGGCGACGGTGTCGGCGACCGCGTCCACCTCGTCCTCGGTGTTGTAGTAGTGCGGCGACAGGCGAAGGCACCACTCGACGTCCTTGTCGGCGAAGTCGAACTGCGCGAACTCGCGGTGGCTCAGTGCGGAGTTGATGCCCTGTGCGTCCAGCGCCGCCTTGAAGGGGCCGGCCTGCCACAGCTCCACCGCGAAGGTCACCAGCGCGGCGGGCGCCCGTCCGCGGTCGAGCAGGCGCACCCCGGGGGCGTCGGCCAGTCGCTCGCGCAGCCGGGCGGCGAGCGCCGGGGTGCGCCGCGCCACCGGCTCGACGCCGACCTCGAGCGCGTAGCGGACGGCTGCCGCGCAGCCGAGCACGGCGGCGTACGGGAACTCCCACTCCTCGAAGCGGGCTGCGGTGTCGACCGGGCGGTAGGCGTCGGGGGCCGTCCAGCGCGCGCCGTACATGTCGATGAACAAGGGCTCGAACCCGGCCCGGAGCAACCGCTCGGAGACGTACAGGAAGCCCGAACCACGGGGCCCGCGCAGGAACTTGCGGCAGGTCGCCGTCAGCAGGTCGCAACCGATCTCCTCGACGTCCACTCGCAACTGGCCGACGGACTGGCAGGCGTCCACCAGGTACAGCAGGTCCAGCTCCCGGCAGTGCCGGCCGATCTCGGCCACCGGCTGGACCAGGCCGGAGTTGGTGGGCACGTGGGTGACGGCCACCAGGCGCGGCCGCCGCGCCCGCATGAGGCGGGCCATCGCCTCGACGTCGACGCCGCTGCCGTCCTCGTGGTCGGGGGCGTGCACGATCTCGACGCCGTGGCGCCGGCGCAGGGCCAGGAAGGCGATCTGGTTGGAGACGAAGTCGTTGCGGGTGGTCAGAACGACGTCGCCGGGCCGGAAGTCGATCGCGGAGAGCGCCTTGGTGTAGGCGTGGGTCGCGCTGCCGGCGAAGGCGATGGTGCCCGGCCGGGCGTTGATCAGCTCGGCGACGGAGGCGTGGAAGTCGGCGACCTCGGCGGCTCGGGCGGCGGAGGCCTCGTAGCCGCCGATCGCGGCCTCCAGGTGCAGGTGGTCGACCATCGCGCGGAGCACCGGGCGGGCCGGCAGACCGCAGCCGGCGTTGTTGAAGTGGATCACGGACTCGCAGCCGGGGGTGTCGGCCCGGAGGGCGGCGAGATCGAGAAGCGGTTCCGGGCTGCGGGTGAAAGCGCTATTCTCATTCTTCATGTCAGACGGTAGCAGTACTGAGATGCTCGTGACGATCCTCCGGGCCGAGATCGCCGCCCTCGGGCCCGGCGACCGGCTGCCCAGCAGCCGCGACCTGATCACCCGTCACGGGGTCGGCCCGGTCACCGTCTCCCGCGCGATCGCCCTGCTGGCTGCCGAGGGTGCGGTGGTGACCCGCCCCGGCAGCGGCACCTTCGTGGCCGTCCGGCGGCCCCGGCAGAGCGGCGGAGCCGCCGACACCTCGTGGCAGGCGGTCGCCCTGGCCGGCCGCCCGCACGTTCCCGGAGCCGACCCCGGGGCCGAACCCGGTGGACCCGACGGATCGTCGACCCCGCTCCCGGCCGGCACCATCAGCCTCTCCGGCGGCTACCTGCACGAGAATCTCCAGCCCACCAGGGCACTTGGCGCGGCACTCGCCCGAGCGGCCCGCCGGCCGGACGCCTGGCACCGGGCCCCGGCCGCCGGCCTGGCTCCCCTGCGCGCGATCTTCGCCCGCCAGGCCGGGGCTGGAGTCGGCCCCGAGGACGTCCTGGTCACCGGAGGGGGGCAGGGGGCGCTGTCGATGCTCTTCCGGGCGATCGCGGCGCCGGGCGGTCCGGTGCTGGTGGAGTCGCCCACCTACCCCGGCGCGCTCGCGGCGGCCCGCGCTGCCGGCCTGCGCCCGGTGCCCGTCCCGATGGACGACGACGGCATCCGCCCCGACCTGCTCGCCGACGCCTTCGCCATGACCGGAGCGCGGCTGCTCTACTGCCAGCCGACCTTCCACAATCCGACCGGCACCGTGCTGAGCCCCGAGCGCCGCCGCCAGGTCGTCGACGTCGCCCGCGCCGCCGGGGCGTTCCTGATCGAGGACGACTTCGCCCGGCACCTCGGTCACGGCCGCCCGGTGCCGCTCCCGCTGGTCGCCGACGACCGGGACGGCACCGTCGTCCAGCTGACCTCACTGACCAAGGCCGCCTCACCCAGCCTGCGGATCGGCGCGGTGATCGCCCGGGGTCCGGTCATGGGACGGCTCCGGGGCATGCGGCTGGTGGACGACTTCTTCGTCGCCCGCCCGCTCCAGGAGGCCGCCGTCGAACTGGTCAGCAACCCTGCGTGGGACCGTCACCTGCGTACCCTGGCCACCGCGCTGCGCGAGCGCCGGACCGTCCTGGCCGACGCGCTCGCCCGGGAGCTGCCGGACTGGACGGTCGCCGGCCTGCCGTCCGGCGGGCTGCACCTGTGGGTGCGTCTGCCGTCCTCGGAGCCGGACACCGCCGTCGCCGACGCGGCCCGGGCGCACGGTGTCGCCGTGAACGCCGGCCGGCGCTACTTCCCCGCCGAGCCGCCGGCCGCCCACCTGCGCCTCAGCTTCGCCGCAGCCGCTGATCAGGCCGAACTCACTGAGGCGGCCCGGCGGTTGGCCGTGGCTCGCGCCGGTGGGTGAGGCCCGCCGCTGACCGTCGGCTGTCGGCGGCCCCTCGGCTGTCGGCGCCCTCGGCGGGCGTCGCCTCTCCGGCAGACCGCCCGGTGGGTGCCTTCCCGGGGGAGCCGCCCGGCGGGTGCCGCCGTGGCCGACCGGCGTCGGGCGGGAAAACCGGGTGACCCGCGCCGCCCGGGCTCCCTAGACTCGCCCCGCAGTCGCACGCCGCCGCGGTCCGTGGGGTGGCGTGCCCCGTGACGAGAGAGGGAGGACCAGTCGTGCGCTACCGCACCGCTGTTGTCGTTCCCTCGTCGCGGTACGAGGTGATCCTGGTGTCCTCGTGCGCCCGGTGCCCGCTGCGCGGCCGGCACCGGAAGTCCGCGACGAACGCCTGAACTCCCGTCCCAACCCGCCCTGATGACAGGGTGCCGGGTGGGCTCGGACGGCCGGACACCCTCCGGCCGGTTCGCCGCCGTCGTCGCCGCAATCGCGCCGCCACCTCCGCGGAACACCCCGAAAGGCACCGGGCCATGCGCACCGACCTCGTCAGCACGACCACCGCCACCACGACCACCGCCGCCACCACGACCGCCGCCGCCACCGCGGCCATCGCCACCGTGCGCAATCTGGGCATCCTCGCCCACGTGGACGCGGGCAAGACCACCGTCACCGAGCGGATCCTCTACCTCACCGGCGCCACCCACAAGCGGGGCGAGGTCCACGACGGCACGACCGTCACCGACTTCGACCCCCAGGAGCGCGACCGGGGCATCACCATCTTCGCCGCGGCGGTCAGCTGCGCCTGGGACGGCCATCGGATCAACCTGATCGACACCCCGGGCCACGTGGACTTCGCCGACGAGGTGGAGCGCTCGCTGCGGGTGCTCGACGGGGCGGTGGCGGTCTTCGACGCCGTGGCGGGCGTCGAGCCGCAGAGCGAGTCGGTGTGGCGCCAGGCCGACCGGCACGGGGTGCCGAGGATCGCGTTCGTCAACAAGCTCGACCGCGCCGGCGCCGACCTGGACGCGGCCGTGGCCTCCATCCGCGACCGCCTGCACCCCGTCCCGTTGGCCGTCCAGTTGCCCATCGGGCAGGAGGAGGGCTTCACCGGCGTGGTGGACCTGCTGCGGATGCGCGCCCTCACCTGGGCGGACCGGCCCGGCCCGGACGCCTACCGGGAGGGCCCCGTCCCCGAGGAGCTGCGGGCCGAGGCCGAGCACCGCCGCCGCCTGCTCGACGAGGCGGTGGCCGGGCTCCACCCCGGCGCGCTGGAGGAGTACTGCGACCGTGCGGCGCTCTCCACCGGGACGCTGTCCGCCGCGCTGCGCGACCTCACCCGCACCGGCGGGGCCGTGGTCGTGCTGTGCGGCTCGGCCTACCGCAACCGGGGCATCGAACCGCTGCTCGCGGCCGTGGTGGACTACCTGCCCTCGCCGCTGGACGTGCCGGCCGTGCGCGGTCTGCTCGACGGCGCGGAGCAGCTGCGCACCGCCGATCCGGCCGGGCCGTTCGCCGCGCTGGCGTTCAAGGTGAACGCCACCGCCACCGGCCGGCTCACCTACCTGCGCGTCTACTCGGGCACGATCCGGAAGGGGGAGACGGTGCTGGACGCCGGCACGGGGCGCACCGAACGGGTCGCCCGGATCCTGCGGGTCCAGGCCGACCGGCACGCCGAGACGGAGTCGGCGGCGGCCGGGGACATCGTCGCCGTGGTCGGGGTCAAGGCCGCCCGCGCGGGTGCCACGCTCTGTGCGCCCGGCGCGCCGCTGGTCCTGGAGCCGACCGTGGCGGCCGACCCGGTCGTCACGGTGGCCGTCGAGGCCCGCCGGGCCACCGACACCGACCGGCTGGCCACGGCGCTGGCCCGGCTCGCCGAGGAGGACCCGTCGCTGGTGGTCCGGACCGACCCGGAGACGGGCCAGCGGGTGCTGTCGGGGCTGGGCGAGCTGCACCTGGAGGTCGCGGTGGAGAAGATCCGCCGCACCCACGGGCTGGAGGTGACCGTCGGGCGGCCGCAGGTGGCCTACCGGGAGACCATCGCCGGCGGCGTGTCCGGCCTCGTCCACCGGCACGTCAAACAGGACGGCGGCGCCGGCCAGTTCGCCCATGTCGTGCTCGACGTGGCACCGCTGGACGGCGACGACGCCCGGGCCGCCGAGGGGTTCGTCTTCCGTTCGACCGTCACCGGCGGTCGGGTGCCCAGGGAGTACGTCCAGGCGGTGGAGGCCGGCTGCCGCGACGCGCTCACCGAGGGACCGCTGGGCGGTCACCCCGTCACCGGGGTGCTCGTCACGCTGACCGACGGGGCCACCCACCCCAAGGACTCCTCGGACCTGGCGTTCCGCACCGCCGGGCGCCAGGCCCTGCGCCAGGCGCTGCGGGCCTGCCGCCCGCTGCTGCTGGAGCCGGTCGCCGAGGTGACGGTGAGCGTGCCCGAGGAGGTGGTGGGCGGTGTGCTCGGTGACCTGGCGGCCCGCCGCGGCCGGGTCCAGGGCTCGCAGGCACGGGCCGGTGCGGCGACGGTGACGGCGACCGTGCCGGTGGCCGAGCTGTTCGGCTACGCCACCGGGCTGCGCAGCCGCAGCCAGGGCCGGGGCACCTTCACCGCCCGGCCCGCCGGCTACGCCCCGGCTCCGCGGTAGGCGCCGGCCGGGCCCGCCCGCACCTGGGCGGGCCCGGGCCACGGGTGCGGCTGCCCGCCCCGGCAGACCGCCTCTGACCTGCGCGTCCTTCCCCGGTCGGGGTGGCTCGACGGGCTACCGTGGCCGGGCGGCCGCACCCGCGCCGCGGCGGGTACGACGGACGGACGACCATGCAGTTCGACGAGCAGGGGGACCTCGACACCTCACAGGTGGACGACCGGCGCGGGCGGCCGGGTGGCCGGATCGCGATCGGCGGTGGCGCGGCGGGCCTGCTGGTCGCCCTGGTCGCGGTGCTCCTCGGTGTCGACCCGAGCGTGCTCGGTCTCTCCGACGGGGGTGGGGAGGGCGCCGGCGCCCTCCCCAGCACCGCCGGGGAGGTGCAGCAGGTCTGCCGCAGCGGTGCGGACGCCAACCGCCGTCAGGACTGCCGGATCGTGGCCGTCACCAACAGCGTTCAGGAGTACTGGCGGGGCGAACTGCCCCGGCACGGCACGCCCTACCGGCCTGCCGAAACGGTCCTGTTCACCGACCGGGTCTCCACCGCGTGCGGCGCGGCGAACTCCGCCGTCGGCCCGTTCTACTGCCCGGGTGATCGTCAGGCCTACTTCGACCTCGGCTTCTTCGACGAGCTCTCCACCCGGTTCGGCGCCCGCGGCGGCCCCTTCGCCGAGGCGTACGTGGTGGCGCACGAGTACGGGCACCACATCCAGAACCTCACCGGCACGATGGAGAAGGTCGGCCGGGACCGGCAGGGCCGGGACAGCGCCTCCGTGAAGCTCGAACTCCAGGCGGACTGCTACGCGGGGGTCTGGGCCCACCACGCCACCACCACCCCGCAGGCCTCCACCGGCCGCCCGCTGATCAGCACCCTCACCGATCAGGACATCGCCCAGGGCCTGGACGCGGCGGCCGCCGTGGGCGACGACCGGATCCAGCAGCGGGCCACCGGCCGGATCGACCCGGAGAGCTGGACGCACGGCTCCTCCGAGCAGCGCAAGGCCTGGTTCACCACGGGGTACCGGACGGGCTCCATGACCGCCTGCGACACCTTCACCGTCCCGCGCCGACCGGCGCCCGCGTCGTCCTGACCGTCGGGCGTCCTGACGGCCCCCGCGTCGACCCGCGGCCCGGCACACCCTGTCATCCGTCAGGGACCGCTGCCGCCGCACCGCTCCTACGCTGCTGATCACCGGCCGGGCCAGTCACACCCGGACCAGCCACAGCAGAGGGAGAACCACCATGCGCAGGATCCTGCACGCCGCCGCGGCGCTCGCCCTGGCGACCGCCGCCGTCACCACCCTGGGCGCCACCGGTGCCCAGGCCGCCGACAGCTGGGACGGCTGCCCGTCCGGGGCGGTCTGCATCTACGGCGAGGGCGCGCCCACCTCCACCCCGCCGACCGACGTGTTCTACAGCTACGGCGCCCACAACCTGAGCAACAAGACCGGCTGGCACTGGGTGCTCAACAACCAGACCGGCGGCGCCCACGCCCACCTGTGCCTCGGCTACAACGGCACCAACTGCAACTACGACATGCCCGCCCAGAACGGCGTCTGGGCCGACCTGGGCCCGGTCAACTCCATCACCCTCGACCGCCCCTGATCGTCCCCGACCGACCTGCCGACGACGCGGCGGTGGGGGGGGCGGCCGGGGGGGGGGCGCCCCCCCCGCGGCGCCGCGGGGGGGGCCGAACCCCCCCCCCCCGCCCCCCACCCCCCACCGCCGTGCTCCGAGTGCGGCCGTCATCGCCCGCCCGGGCCGTACCCGGCAGCCCGCACCCGGCGCCGGGGGGCGCCGGGGCACGGTCAACCGGCCTGCGGCGAGGGGCAGGTGAGGTCGTGGCGGGGGGCGCGGTCGGCGAGCAGGTAGGACTCGACGACCTCGCGGACGCAGCTGTCGGGCCCCGGGTACTGGCCGTGGTCGCCGTTGCCGGTGACCGTCACCAGCCGGGAGCCGCGCAGCGCGCGATGGGCCGAGCGGGCGGCCTCGTAGTAGGTGGCCGGGTCGTGGCGGGAGTTGAGCATCAGGGTGGGCGGCAGGCCCGCTCCGGTCACCCGCACCCGGGGCGCGGTCGGCGCCGGCCAGGAGGCGCAGACGGCGGCGAAGGCCAGTGTCCGGGCGCCCGCCAGCGGCCAGCGGGCGGTGAGTTCGGCGCCCTGCGCGACCCAGGTGTCCAGATCGCGGGTCCAGGGCGTGTCGTTGCAGGTCACCGCGAAGTACTCGGCGAGGAACTCGGGGCTCAGGTACTGGCCGAAGACCAGCCGCGCCGTCGCCCGGGCGGTCTGGCTCGCGCCCGGCCAGTCGTCCAGCGCGGTCAGGGCGGTGGCCAGCCCGGGGAAGCCGTCGCCCGCCCGGTAGACGGCCTGGACGGTCCCGTTGTCCAGCTGGTTGGGGCCGACGGTCAGGGTGCCGTCGACGAGGGGGCTGTCGTGCAGGGCCGCGCGTCGCCGCTCCCAGTGGGCTTTGGCCTCGGCGACGGTGGTGCCGTAGTGGTACGTGCCGTCCCGGGCCGCGAGCCAGGGCAGGAAGTCCTCCTCGAAGCGACGCTGGAAGCTCATCGGCTGCCCCAGCTGGAACCGTTCCCAGCTGCCGTCGAAGCCGACATTGCTGTCCAGGACCATCCGCTCGACCCGCTGCGGGAAGAGCGTCGCGTAGTAGGCGCCGATCATGGTGGCGTAGGACGGGCCGTAGTAGCTGATCCGCCGCTCGCCGAGCAGGGCGCGGAAGAGGTCGAGATCGCGGGCGGTCTGCTCGGTCGTCAGGTACGGCAGCAAGCCGCCACTGCGCTGCTCGCAGCCGGCGGCCAGCCGGCGGGAGTTGTCGATCACGCGGGCGCGGGCGGCCGGGGAGTCGTCGCGGAAGTCCCCGGCGAAGAAGGCCCGGAACTCCTCGGGTGTCTGGCAGACCGCCCGGGTGCTGTGGCCGACCCCGCGCTGGTCGAAGCCCACCACGTCGTACGCGGCCCCGACGGTCGGTGCCGCGCGCACGAAGGTGTCCGGGCGCAGCAGCCCCGCGCCGCCGGGGCCGCCGGCGGCCATCAGCAGGGTGCCGCGCCGCTGTGCCGGGTCGCCCGCGCGATGGCGGGACACCGCGACGGAGAGGTCCGGGCCGCCGTTCGGGTGGTGCCAGTCGCGCGGGACGGCCATCGTGGCGCACTCCAGCGCGGGCGCCTCCGCGCAGGGCTGCCAGGCGAGTCGCTGCTGGGCGTAGCGGGAGGGGACGGCCGGCGCGGTGGCGGCGCTCGCCGAGGCGGTGCCGGTGGTGGGCAGGGCGACGGCGGCGAGCAGCGCGGCCGCCACGGCGGCGAGCGGAGCCCGGCGTCGACGGGTGCTGGGTGGGGATGCGTTCACGTCATCGATCCTGGCCGTCCGCGGCGGCGCGATCGATCCGGTGCGCACCCCTTTCCGGGGTGGTGCGGGCGACACCCGCTGAACGGCGGGGGTGCACGCGGGAGGTGGCCCGTTCGCGCTCGCGTCGTGCCTGAGGTGGCCCGTTCGCGCTCGCGTCGTGCCTGAGGTGGCCCGTTCGCGCTCGCGTCGTGCCTGAGGATCCACTGTCAAGACGGCCTTGACGGAACTGGCCAGCTCATCGCCGGCCGGTGAACCGGTGATGAAGTCTCCCGGTGGACTCCGCCGGCCCCGCTCGCACCGCTGCCACCAGCCGTCTCGTCCCGGCCGTCAGCTGCCCCCGGGTGGGCCGGACGCCCCGACCGCCGGTCACACGAGGAAGGTTGGATCACACCATTCACTCTGGCGAATCTGATAATGGCGTTCCCGTGACCAGCGGATCTTCCGTATCCCCTCGGTGCATAGTGATCAAATTTGACCGTATCGTAGCCTGTCTTGATCGCAACATCGGCCAATCATTACTGATTGAGGCCATCTCGTTGCGCGTGTAGCGTCTTTCAGGTCGACCGCCAAACATCATTTTCTGGTCACGAGATGTCCGATATTCGGACTGTTCGCAGCGTTATCCGGCACCGCCGGTCAGCCATGGCCGCCGGCATGACCTCCATGCCGGTCATCTCTTCTCTCCTGCCGAAACCAGTGCATCCGGCCAATTTCCTCCTCGCCCGCTTCTGAAGATCTTCGGTCTGTCCTACGTCGGAGAAGGGACGCACGGTGCACGCACCTCACGGGGAACACTTTCCGCTGCTCCCCACACAGTCGAGAACCTGGAATGCGCAGATCGGCGACCTCACCAATCCCGTCTTCTCCGTCTGTGACTACTTGGAGATCCGCGGCCCGGTGGACCTCGATCTCCTGCGCGCCGCACACCTGCGGGTCCAGCGCGAAGCCGACGCGCTGCGTCTGGGGATCATCACGGTGGAAGGCGAGCACCGCCAGTTCGTGCACCCGGACCCGACTCCCCTGCAATGGGTCGATCTGAGTGCACGGAGGGATCCGGCCGCGGCGGCCGCGGCGTGGATGGCCGAGGACGTCCACCGTCCGGTGGATCCGCTGAAGCTGTGCGGTGCCACCGTCATCAAGACGGCGGACGACTGTTTCCTGCTGTACTGGAAGGTCCACCACGCCGTCGTCGACGGCTGGAGCCTCGCGCTGATCCTCAACCGCATGGCAGCCGTCTACAGCGCCCTGGCGCAGGGGCGGAACCACGAGCAGGGGATGCTGCAGCCCTTCGAGCGGCTGCGGGAGAACGAGGCCGCGTATCGGGAGGGGAAACGTTTCCTCTCGGATCGAGCGCACTGGCACGCCAAACTGGCGGACCGCCCGGAGCCCGTCGGACCCTCCCGTCGCCGAGCCAAGACCGCCATCGCAGGCCGGCGTACTCGGCACGAGCTGGCGCCCGACCGGGTCGCCCGTCTGGGGAAGGTCGCGGACGGCCTGGGCGTGACCTGGTCCGATCTGGCCATCAGCGCGATGGCCGCGTACGTGGGCAGCACGGTCCGGGAGTCCGAAGTGCTCCTGGGGCTCCCGACGGTAGGCCGGCTGAGTCCGCAGGTGCGCAACGCCGTCGGCATGGCGATGAACATCCTGCCGCTGCGGGTCCCCTTCGACGACGGATCGTCGCTGGTCGGCCACGCCCGACGGGTCTCGCGCGAAGTGCGTGAACTTCTGTTGCACTCGCGTTATCCCACGGCCGAGTTGTCGCGGGAGATCGCCGAACAGGGCGGCAGCGGACGGTTGTGGGCCGCCATGGTCAACGTCATGCAGTTCGACCACCGGCTGGACTTCGCGGGAGTCCCGGCGATCCAGCACACGGTTTCGCTCCCCCTCACCGTCGACATGACGGTGTACCTGATCCAGATCGCGTCCGACGGGACGATGGAACTCATCCTCGACACCCACCCCGACCTCTACAGCGCACCGGAGAGCGAGGCGCACCTGGCGGGGCTGCTGTCGATGTTCGACGCGATCGAGAAGGCCGGTCCGCACACACCGCTCCACGCGCTGTGTCCCGGTCCCGAGCGGTCCCGCGCGTCGGCGGGCTGACCACACGCCGACCCGAGCAGAGCCGAACGGCGAACCAGGCCGGCCAGATCCGGTCCCGGCCGGGTCGAGGGCGGTGTGCCACGAGCGCACCCTGCCCGCACGCGCCCTCAGCGATACGCACCTTGCGTCGTGATCGGAAAGGAGGCAGGAGTGTGGACGCGCCCGCAGGCGAGACGGCAGTCCCTCGTTCATCCCGGCATCAGGAGGCCGTTGAGCTCAGAGCAACGCTGAAACACCTGCGCACCGAGCCCCGGGGCTGGGTGTTCTCCCTCAAGTTGACCCTGTGCGCCGTCCTCACCGGGGCGGGTGTCGCGCTGGCGCTGCAGCCCGTGCTCTGGTGTCTGATCGTCGGAGTGGTCCTGATCGGCGCCATGTTCGCGCACGCCGCGGAGCTCCAGCACGAGACGCTGCACAATCTGGCCTATCGCAGCAGCCGGGCGAACACCGTCACCGGCATCGTCCTCGGGCTGCCGATGCTCATCTCCTTCGCCGCCTACCGGGCCACCCACATGCGCCACCACCGCGATCTGGGAACCCCGATGAACCGTGAGTTCTTCGACTACGGCGACCAGTACGGCGCGAAGGGCGACCGGTCGCGACTGGCTGTCGCTCTCGACTGGGCCGTTCGTTTCTCCATGGCCCACCACTACGTGTTCTTCGTCGCGAATCTCGGCCGCTCGCTGCTGGGCCGGGACTTCTCCGAGGAGAACGCCCTGGTCTCCCGCAGGATCCGGCGGGACCATCTTCTTGCGGCGGCCGTCATTGCCGGGTTGGGCGCACTGACCTGGTGGACAGGGAATGCCGTCATCGTCCGGGTGTGGTTGCTGCCGCTCCTGCTCGTCGCCGCTCCGGTGCACGCGGTGATCGAACTGCCCGAGCACTACCGGTGCGAGACCCTCGATCGGGACCCCTTCGCCAATACCCGGACGATACGTTCCAACCGGATCGCCATGTGGTTCACGAACGGCAACAACTACCACGTCGAGCACCACCTGATGCCGAATCTTCCGATCGAGCGACTGCCCGCTCTCCACGTCGAGGTCCGGGACCGGATCCGTCATCTCCACAGCGGATACCTCGACTTCTTCGTGAAGCTGCTCCGCAAGTGATCTCAAGAGGGGTGAAGGTCATGGACGTTACCTATCGAATAGCCCGGACAGAGGCCGAGCGAGCCGATGTGATCCTGCTGCGTGACGCCGTCTACGTGCAGGACCAGGGCCGGCTCGCCGACACGGCCGACACGGCGGCCACCTTCGACCGCTTCGACGGGACGGCCGAATACATCGTCGGCTACCTCGACGGCGTGGCGGTGGGCACCGTCAAGGTCGTTCCCGACTCGCCGTCAGGGCTGCCCTGCGACGACACCGTCGACCTCTCCCTGCTGCGGCCGCGCAACCGACTGGTGGAGTTCGGCCACCTGATGACCCTGCCGAAGCTCCGGAACCAGGAGATCGGCCTGGCGCTCATGCGCCAGGCGCTGGTCCACAGCGTCCGTAGGCACCGGGTGACGCACATCATCGGCGACTTCTTCGTCGACGACTCGGGGGGCCTGCGCACCTTCTACCGGGACCTCGGCTTCGTGGCGCTCGGCGAGCCGTACGCGGACGAACGCTTCCAGGGAGCGCCGCTCAGCCTGGTGGCGACCCTGGATGTGCACGGAGCCGCCCAGGCGGCGCGCGACGACGTACACCGCGGCAACCGGGTGCTGCAGTACTTCTTCGGCGACTACGACACCTACGCGTCCGCCGATCCGAAGGAGGAGGCCGTACATGCGCACTCGACGCCAGCAGCTGGCTGAACTGAAGGCGGCGCACAACCACCCCACCTACGCCAAGATGGCGTTCGTCATGGGCTGCAAGGTCCAGGCCAGGGGGGAGGGGAGCCGCGTCAGCGACGACGAGGGACGGTCGTTCCTCGCGATGTTCGACCAGTACGGCAACCAGTCCTTCGGCTACTCCCACCCGCGGATCGTCGCGGCCGTACGGGAACAGCTGGACACCGGGGTGCTCAACAGCACCAAGATCATGTTCGAGGACGTGCAGATCCGGCTCTCCGAGCGGCTCGCGCAGACCACCGGGCAACGTCTGCCGTACTCGTACCTGGCCAACGGCGGCGGGGAGACGATCGACAACGCGCTGAAACTGGCCCGTGCCGCGACCGGCCGGCCCGGTGTCATCAGCGCCCGCGGCTGCTTCCACGGCAAGACCTTCGCCACCCTCAGCGCCTCCAACCGCCCCGAACACCGCACGCACCTCGGCCCGTTCATGGAGCACTTCCGGCAGGTGACCTTCGGTGACACGGCCGAGCTGGCCGCCGCGCTGGACGACTCGGTCGGCGCGGTCCTGCTGGAACCCGTACAGGCGGAGGCCGGGGTGATCGTGCCGCACCCCGACTACCTGCGGGAGGTGCGCAGGCTGTGCACCGAGGCCGGGGCCCTCCTGATCCTCGACGAGATGCAGACGGCCTTCGGGCGGTGCGGGACCTTCTTCGCCTACGAGCAGTCCGGCATCGTCCCCGACCTGGTGTGCGTGGGCAAGGCATTCGGCGGCGGTGTGCTGCCCGTCTCGGCGGTGCTGGGCACCGAGGAGGTGTGGGGAGTGCTGCGGGAACTGCCCTCGACGTTCGGGTCCAGTCTGGGCGGCAACCCGCTGTCGTGCCGGGTCGGTCTGGAGAGTGTCGCCATCGCCTCGGACCCCCTCTTCCTCGACGGAGTGCGGGAAAGGGCGGGGACGATCGGGCAGCGGCTGGCCGCGGCCGCGGAGCGCCACCCCGGCGTGGTCGCCGCGCACCGCGGGGTGGGCATGATGCACGGCCTGGAGTTCCACGACCAGGCCCTGGCCGGTCTCGTCCTGGGACGGCTGCTGGAAGAGGGCATCACGTCCACGTATTCGCTGTACAACCCGAGGGTGCTGCGGGTCCAGCCCCCCATGGTCATCACCGTGGAGGAGCTCGACCACTGCCTGTCGGTCCTCGACACCCTCCTGGCGGAGGCCGACGCGCATCTACGGGCCGTCGGCGACGGGCGTGCCGACGGCTCCGGTACCGAACTGTCCCCGCTCACCCGCACCGTGTCGCTGCCGCACCCGGCCGCTGAGGTGCTGGAACTCCTGCACACCCGGCCCCGCATCCTGGATCCCTTCGCCACCGCCGACACCGGACCGGTCGGGTACGACGCGGAGTTCGCCGGACGGCTCGGGGCGGACACCGTGATCTGGGCCGACCGTGCGGAGACCACCGCCCGGGGTGTCCGGCTGAGCGCCGAGGCCGGCTGGCTGTGGCGCACCCTCCGCCGCGAGGCGACGGTCACGCCCGCCGCCGACGGCGGCAGCCTCCTGCGGCTGTGCATCACCTGGGACACCGACAGCGGCTCGTACGAGGAACTGCTCGGCGGCCGCATCGGCTTCCTGGCCGGCCGGGCGCTGACCGAGTGCGTCGCGGCGCTGCGGTCCGCGCTCGGATCCGTGCGGGAGACCGTGTGAGCCGCGGGCAGCCCCCTGCGGGCAGCCCTGCGAACGCCCCGATCGGCACGACGGCTACAGCGGCTACAGCGGCTACAGCGGAAACGAAAGGCGGACCCGAAGTGAGCATGACCCTGCACGACCTCACGAACCGGTACGGCGGCCACACGGACGCCCGCGTCGTGGAGATCGACGTCTCGGGCGGTCGCCGGGAATTGACGCACAGCGATCTGCACGCCCTGGCGGCCGTCCGCGCCGGGCAGTTGACCGCTGCGGGCGTGCGGCGGGGCCACCTCATCGGGATCAAGGCGGGCAACAGCCTCGACTGGCTGGCCTGGGACCTCGCGGCACTGGCCGTCGGCGCCCTGCTCAAGGCGTTCCCGGACTCCACGGAGGTGGCCGACCCCTCGGAGTTCGTCGCCCGGCACGGCCTGGCGCTGTTGATCGCGGACGACTCCGTACCGCTCACGGCACCCACCGTGATCCGGCCCGACGGCGTCCCCGGGGAGAACGTGGCGCCGTCGAGTGCCGAGGTGTACGACGGCGAGGACGTGCACAGCCTGGTCTACTCCTCGGGCACGTCGGGCCGGCTCAAGGGACTCCGGATCAGCGGAAGCGGCACCGCCTACGTCATCAACCGCTTCATCGACAGCTTCCGTCTGACCGCCGCCGACCGGCACCTGATCTTCCTGCCGCTCTCCAACTACCAGCAGCGGCTGTCGGTCTACTGCTGCCTCTGGCTCGGGGCGGATCTGGTGCTCGCCCCCTACCAGCGCGTGTTCCAGACCCTGCGCAAGGAGCAGCCGACCTTCCTGATAGGCCCGCCCGTCTTCTACGACACCGCGTTGCAGCTCTCCGCGTCGAGCGGCGCGGACGTCAGCCTGGGCGACTTCCTCGGTGGGCGCATACGGTTCCTGATCACGGGGATGGCGCCGATCCGGCGTGAAACCCTCGAAGGGTACTGGAAGCAGGACGTCCGGCTCCTGGAGGCGTACGGGCTGACGGAGACCGGCATGGTCGCCTGGAACACCCAGGACGCCTACCGGCTCGGCTCCGTCGGCAAACTGATAGACCCGGACGCGGTGACCTTCCTGGAGGACGGGGAGGTGGTCATCAACCGCCCGGCGCCGCTGAGCCGGGGCTACTTCGAGACCGACGACGGCTCGGCGCCCGAGGACTGCTTCCGTCCCGACGGCTCCATCCTGACCGGTGACTACGGGCGACTGGACGAGGACGGGTACCTCGCCCTGATCGGCCGCAAGAAGGACGTCATCGTGCTCGGCAGCGGACGCAAGGTGCACCCCGCCGAGATCGAGAGTGCGTTCGTCTCCGTCGAGGGCCTCAGCGAGATCATCGTGGTGCCGACCGCGCAATCGGCCAGGCTCGGCGCGATCATCACTCCGACCGACCCCAAGGACACCGCCCTTCGCACGCGGCTGCGCAAGCGCGTCGAGGAGGTCAACGGGTCGCTCCCGCCCCACCAGCGCGTGATGTCGATGGTCTTCTCCGAGCGGCCGCTGCGCTCCGACCCCGCGTTCCTGACCGCCAATCTCAAGCTGAGCAGGGCCCGTGCGGCGGAGCACTTCGCCGCCACGCTCTCCACCGCGCCCGCAGCGGACGAGGGGGGCCGGTGAGCGAGCCGGCCGGGCCGACGACGGCCGGAAGCGCCGGCAACGGCAGGAGGGCCGGGAGTCCCGACCGGCCGCTCGTGGTCGACGCGCAGGTCCAGCTCGGCAGCGAACTGGCCATCCCGCGCGCCTTCCTGGAGTACCAGGCCGCCAACGTCCACCACCGGCTGGCCTCGTACGGCCACCGGGTGCCACCCTCGCGCACCTTGGAGCACGTCCTCGCCCTCCACCAGGACGACGAGGCCGACAAGCTCGTCGCCGAGATGGACGAGGCGGGCGTCGACCAGGCGTTCCTGGTCGTCCCCGACTTCTCCCAGGTGGCGCGTTGCCGGCTGTCCCGTCCCGAACTCGCGGCCTGGCACGACCGGGTCGCCCGCCGCCACCCGGGCCGCTTCCACGTCTTCTGGGGCGTCGACCCGCGAGCCGGCCAGGACGGCGTCGACCTCTTCGAACGGTGCGTGACGGAGTACGGCTTCGCCGGGCTGAAGCTGTACCCGCTGTGCGGCTACTCGCCCAGTGACACGCGGTTGGACCCGTACTTCGAGATCTGCGCGCACCACGGACTGCCCGTCCTGACCCACACGGGTCCCGGCTGGGGGCCGCTGGACTTCTCCTACGGCAGTCCGCTCCTGCTGGACCGGGCGGCCCGCGACTTCCCCCAGGTCGACTTCATCCTGGGGCACGGCGGGGTCACCCACGTCGACGAGGCGACCTATCTGTGCGCCCACCGGCCCAACGTGCACCTGGACATCAGCCAGTTCCACTCGGTCCTGGCCGCGGACGGCTGGCAGGCGCACCTGAACCGGCTCCTCCGCACGGGGATCAGCCACAAGATCCTCTTCGGGACCTGCTGGCCCTCCTACCGGCTGTCGGAGTCGCTCAGCGGCCTGGTCGGCGCGTTCGCCCAGGGTTCCCCCGCCGTCGCCGGACTGCGGGAGCCCGAGCGACGACTGCTGATGAGCGGCAACAGCCTGCGCCTGATCGGCCGCAGGAAGCCCACCGGAAGCGGTCCCGGGGAGCCGCACCGCACACCACCGCACGATGCCGAAACGACGCACGGGAGTGGCCTGATATGAACCAGGACAGCGCGGAGCTGGAGAAGTCGCTGATCGCATGGGTGGAGGAGTGGAACGCCGGGGAGACGCAGACCGTCGTCGACGCGGACACCAATCTCAGCCACACCGGCCTGCTCGACTCCATGGCGGTCGTCGGCCTGGTCGCCCACCTGGAGGAACAGAGCGGCACGGCCTTCGACTTCGCCACCTTCGACTACAGCGACGGCGTCACCGTCCGGGGCCTCGTCCAGCACTGCGTCGGATGACCACCGTCTACGACGGCCACTGCCACGTGGCGTCCACGCGCTTCATCCCCCAGGCGTTCGTCGAGGACGTCGCGGGCAACGTCCACAGCAGGCTCTCCGCGAGGGGCGCGGCCCCGTCGGTCGCCCGCATCGCCCGCGGCTACGCCGACCAGCACCAGGACCACCTGGCCGACGGGCTGGTCGCCGAGATGGACGCCGCCGGGATCGCCCGGGCGGTGCTGCTGGTACCGGACTTCAGCCTGCGCATGCCCGGAAGCACGCCGCCCGCCGAGGCGGCCCGGCTCCACCACGAGATCCGGCAGCGCCACCCCGGTCGCTTCTGGGTCTACATCGGGGTCGATCCGCGGCGCGGCCCCGAAGGGGTACGAGCCTTCGAGCGGATGGTGGACGAGTACGCCCTGGACGGGGTGAAGCTGTACCCGCCCTGCGGCTACTCGCCCTCCGACCCGGGCCTCTACCCGTACTACGAGATCTGCGCGGCCCTGTCGCTGCCCGTGTTCGTGCACACTGGACCCACGGCGGCGAGCCTGGACTACGAGCCCGCGGACCCGATCAGGATCGACCGGGCGGCCCGCGACTTCCCGCAGGTCGACTTCGTCCTGGGGCACGCGGGGCTGACCCACGTGGACACCGGCGGCTACCTCGCGGCATACCGGCCCAACGTGTACCTGGACATCGGCGGGTTCGCCAGCACCCCGACCCTCCGGGACTGGCCGGAGCATCTCAACCGGCTCTTCCGGACGGGCATCAACCACAAGATCATCTTTGGGACGGACTGGCCGCTGGGCCGCATGGGCGGCGGGCTGAAACGCCTGACCGACGAAGTCCTGCACGGGCCGACCGTCTTCTCCGGGGTCTCCCGCACCGACCGGCGACTCATCCTGGGCGACAACCTGCTGCGCGTCCTGGCGCCCGGCAGCCGCCCCGCCGCGCACCCGGCGGCCGCACCGCGAAACGGGGCCGCCGACGTAGCCGGCTGACGACACGACGGACCGTGGACACCCCGCCCGCCGCACCCCGGAACAGACCGGCACCGTACCTGGAACAGAGACCTGGAACAGACCGGCCGCGGGATCCGCCGGACGAACAAGTGAGGAACTGAGACATGGCAATCACCGGATCGGAAAGCGTACCGGCGGGCCACCGGCACGCGGCCGACGGTACGGCCCTGACAGACCTGTTCCAGGCTCAGGTGCTGCGCCATCCCCGCCGCACGGCCGTCAACCACGGCGGCGACAGCCTCGACTACGCCGCACTCGACGCACGCGCCAACCGACTGGCACGCGTCCTGATCGCGCGCGGCGCGGGACCCGAACAGCTCATCGCCCTCGCCCTGCCGCGCTCGATCGACCTCGTCGTGGCCGTTCTCGCGGTCCTCAAGACCGGCGCCGCCTACCTCCCGCTGGACCTGCACCACCCCGAGGAACGGCTGGAGAGCATCCTGGAGGACGCCCGCCCGCTGCTCCTGCTCAGCCTCGACCCCCATGACCTGCGCGCCGCGACGCCACGACTGGTGCTCTCCGCCCCGCAGACCGCCGCGGAGCTGGCGCAACAGGACGCGACCGCCCCCACCGACGCGGACCGCACCGCCCCCGTGGGCCCGGACACGGCCGCGTACGTCATCTACACCTCGGGATCCACCGGCCGGCCCAAGGGGGTCGTGGTCAGCCACCGGAACGTGGTCCGCCTCTTCACCCACAGCACGTCCCACCTCCACTTCACCGAACAGGACGTGTGGAGCCTCTTCCACTCCTACGCCTTCGACGTGTCGGTCTGGGAGATGTGGGGCGCCCTCCTGCACGGCGGAAGACTGGTCGTCGTCCCCTACGACGTCAGCCGCACACCCGACCGCTTCCTCACCCTGCTCGCCGAAGAACGCGTCACGGTCCTCAGCCAGACCCCGTCGGCCTTCTACCCCCTGATCCAGGCCGACCGGGACCGGCCCGCCCAAGGAGACCGGCTGGCCCTGCGCGCCGTCGTGTTCGCCGGCGAGCCGCTCGACTTCGGGAAGCTGGCCGCCTGGTACGAGCGCCACGCCGAGGACGCACCGGTCCTGGTCAACATGTACGGCATCACCGAGACCACCGTCCACGTCACCTACACGGCGCTCACCCGGGACGACACCCTCGGCCGGCCCGCCAGCAGGATCGGCACCGCCCTCGCCGACCTGTCCACCTACGTCCTCGACGAGGCCCTGCGGCCCGTGCCGGCCGGAGTCCCCGGCGAGCTGTACGTCGCCGGGCCCGGCGTCGCGCGCTGCTACCTGAACCGGCCCGCCCTCACCGCGGAACGCTTCGTCGCCGACCCCTTCGGGCCCCCGGGCAGCCGCATGTACCGCAGCGGTGACGTGGCGCGCTGGAACGCCGAAGGCACACTGGAGTTCCTCGGCCGCGCGGACCAGCAGGTCAAGATCCGCGGCTTCCGCATCGAGCCGGGCGAGATCGAGTCGGTGCTCACCACCCACCCCGCCGTGCACCAGGCGGCCGTCGTCGTCCGCGAGGACCGCCCCGGCGACCAACGCCTGACCGCCTACGCCGTCACCGCCCCCCTGACCGGCGGGGCACCCGATGACACGGCCGCCGAGCGGGTCGGCGACTGGGCGAAGGTGTTCGACTCCCAGTACGTGCGCACGCGTTCCACCCCTGCCCCCGCCTTCGGCGAGGACTTCTCCGGCTGGCACGACAGCTACCTCGACGGCGCGCCCCTGCCCGCACCCCACATGCGGGAATGGCGCGACGAAACCGTCCGCCGCATTCGCTCCCTGCACCCCGAGCGCGTCCTGGAGATCGGCGTCGGCACCGGTCTGCTGCTGTCGCAGCTGGCTCCCGGCTGCCAGGAGTACTGGGGCACCGACGTCTCCCGGCAAGCCGTGGACCTGCTGCGCCGCGAGGTGGCGGCGCTGCCCGCCCTGGCCCCGAGGATCCGGCTGAGCTGCCGGGCGGCCGACACCGTCGGCGAACTGCCCGCCGGGCACTTCGACGTCGTCGTCCTCAACTCCGTCCTCCAGTACTTCCCGAGCCCCGGCTACCTCCACGACGTCCTGACGCAGGCCCTCGCGCTGCTCGCACCCGGCGGGGCCCTCTTCGTCGGCGACGTCCGTGACGCGCGCTCCCTGCGCTGCTTCACCACCGCCGTGGAGCTGCACCGCGCCGCTGCGGACGACGACACGGCCAGGCTGCGCCGCGCGGTGGAACGCGCCCTGACGCTGGAGGAGGAACTGCTCCTGGCGCCCGACTACTTCCACGCCTTCGCCCGTCGGCAGCCGTCGGTCGGCGCGGTCGACATCCAGGTGCGCCGCGGCCGCCACCACAACGAGATGACCCGCCACCGCTACGACGCCGTACTGCACAAGACGGCGACACCGCTCACACCCGGCCGGCACGACGCGACCCCCCGGCTGCGCCGGCCCGACATCGAGGACGCCCCGGCCGCCCTCACGGCGTACCTGCGCGAGCACCGCCCCGCGCACCTGCGGATGTCCGCGATCCCCAACCGGCGAACGACCCAGGAGGCCGCGGCCGCCCGGGCCCTCGACGAGGGAGCGACCCCGGCCGAGGCACTGGAGCTCCTGTCCGCCGCACCGCACGGGGTCGAGCCCGACGAGCTGTACGCACTCGGCGCGGAACTCGGCTACGCGGTGGCGGTCGCACCGTCGCCGACGGACGTGGACGCCGTCGACGTCCTCTTCTCCCGCGCCGGCACCACCCTGCAGGCGTACGAACCCGCCGACGACCTGGGCGCACCGGAGGCGTACGCCACCGGTCCGGCAGCGGCGCGCCACGGCCGGGGACTGACCACCGCCCTGCGCGCGTACCTGCGCGAACAGCTGCCCGACTACATGGTGCCGACGGCGATCGTGCTCCTGGAGCGGCTGCCCCTGACGGTCAACGGCAAGCTCGACCGGGCGGCGCTGCCCGCCCCGGCCGTCGAGGCCGGCTCCGGCCGCCCCGCGCGCACGGACCTCGAACGCGAGCTGTGCGAGCTGTTCGGCGAGATCCTCGGCGTCGCGGACATCGGCATCGACGACGACTTCTTCGCCCTCGGCGGTCACTCCCTGCTCGCCACCCGCCTCGTGGCCCGGGTACGTGCCGCGCGGGGCACCGAACTCCCCGTCCGCGCGCTCTTCGACAGCCCCACCGTCGCCCAGCTGGCCGACCGGATCCAGGACCGCGGGTTCGACACCGACACGCGTCCCGCGCTGCGACCGGCCGCCCGCCCAGGTACGCTGCCGCTGTCCTTCGCCCAGCGCCGCCTGTGGTTCCTGCACCACCTGGACGGACCGAGCCGGGCGTACCACGTGCCCTGGCTGCTCCGGCTGACCGGCGAACTGGACACCGGCGCGCTCCGCGCGGCCCTCCAGGACCTCATCGCCCGCCACGAAGTCCTGCGCACGGTCTTCCCCGACCAGGACGGCGAGCCCTGCCAGCGGATCCTCGACCCGGCGGACGCCCCTGCGGCCATGCCCGTACGGAGCGTCACCGACGACGCGCTGACCACCGCCCTCGCCGAGGCGATCGACCAGCCCTTCGACCTCGCCGGTGGCATTCCGCTGCGCGCCCACCTCTTCTCCCTCGGCCCGCACCGGCACGTCCTGCTGCTCCTGCTCCATCACATCGCCTGCGACGGCTGGTCCTTCGCCCCGTTGGCCGAGGACCTGATGGCGGCCTACGAAGTCCATGCCGGGGCCGTGCCCGTGGCCGGGACCGCTGCCACGCCCCCGGTCCCGGCCGGGACACCCGCCGGGGCCCGTGCCGACGACGCCCGTGCCGACGCACGGCCCGGGCCGCCCGTGCAGTACGCCGACTACACGCTGTGGCAGCGCGACCTCCTCGGCGACCCCGGTGACCCGGCCGGCCGGCTGGCCCGCCAACTCGCCTACTGGCGGCAGGAGCTCAGCGGTCTGCCCGCGGAACTGGACCTCCCCGCGGACCGCCCGCGCCCCGCGGACCCCACGTACCGGGGCGCGACGGTGCCGGTCGGCTGGGACGCGGAACTGCACCGCGCCCTGGCCGACCAGGCCCACCGCGGCGGCACCAGCCTCTTCATGGCGCTGCACGCCGCCCTGGCCGCCCTGTTGACCCGGCTGGGCGCGGGACACGACATACCCATCGGCTCACCCGTCGCCGGACGTACCGACCAGGCCCTGGACCGGTCCGTCGGATTCTTCGTCAACACCCTCGTCCTGCGGACCTCCACCGCCGGCTCCCCGAGCTTCCGGGAACTGCTCCACCGCGCGCGCGACACCGCGCTGGGCGCGTACGCGAACCAGGACGTGCCCTTCGAGTACCTCGTCGAGGACCTCAACCCCGCCCGCGCCATCGGCCGCCACCCGCTCTTCCAGGTGTCCCTGGCCCTGCAGAACGCCCCCGAGCCCCGCTGGACCACCCCCGGGCTGAAGATCGACAGCGAGCTCCTGCACCCCGGGGCGGCCCGCTTCGACCTGCTGCTCAATCTCACCGAGCAGCGGACGGCGGACGGCGAACCGGACGGGCTGACCGGATTCCTCGAATACAGCACCGACCTCTTCGACCGGGACACCGCCCTCGGCCTGGTCGCCCGGCTGACCCTCCTGCTCACCAGGGCGGTGGCCGCCCCGGACACGCCCGTCGAGGCCCTGGACGTCCTGACCCCCGAGGAGCACGACCAACTGCTGGCGGAGCGCACGCGCACCGACCGCCCCCGGCCCGCCACCACCCTGCCCGCCCTCTTCCGGGACCAGGTCGTCCGCACCCCGGACGCGACGGCCGTGATCTGCGACGGCGACCGTCTCACCTACGCCCGTCTCGACGCCCGTGCCGACCGGCTCGCCAGGCGCCTGAGCGCCGCCGGAGCGGGACCGGAGCGGCTCGTGGCCCTGGCCGTGCCCCGGTCGGCGGACATGGTGGTGGCCGTGCTGGCCGTACTGAAGACCGGCGCCGCCTACCTCCCGCTGGACCCGCGCCACCCGGCAGGGCGCATCGCCCTGGTCCTGGACGACGCGGCCCCGGTCTGCGCGGTCGCCACCGACGAGACGTCCGCACTGCTGCCCGACGGCCTTCCCGTGCTCCGCGTCGACGGCGGCCCGGCCGACGACACCCTCGCCGGCGGCCGGGGCCGGCCGCAGGCACCGCTCCCCGGCAACACCGCGTACGTGATCTACACATCCGGGACGAGCGGCCGCCCCAAGGGCGTGGCGGTCCCGCACTCCGCTGCTGTGAACCTCGCGCTCTGGGCCCGCGCCACCTTCGGGCGACAGGGTCTCTCCCGTGTCCTGGCCGCCACCTCACTGACCTTCGACGTCTCCGTCTTCGAGATCCTGTGCCCCCTGCTGTGCGGCGGCAGCATCGAGATCGTCCGCGATGTGCTGGCGGTGGCGGAGCGTCCGGCCGGACGGTGGACGGGCAGTCTGATCAGCGGCGTGCCCTCGGCCGTGTCCAACCTCGTCGGCCACCACGACGTGGACCTGAAGGCGGAGACCGTCGTCCTGGCAGGCGAACCACTGCCCGCCCACGTCGTCGCGGAACTGCGGACCGCCGTCCCCGGCGCCCGCCTCGCCAACATCTACGGGCCGACGGAGACGACCGTCTACGCCACGGCCTGGCTGGGCGAGGACTGCGGCCACCGCACTCCGCCCATCGGCCGCCCCCTCGACAACACGCGCGTCCACGTGCTGAACCGGCACCTCCAGCCCGTTCCGCCCGGTGTGGCGGGTGACCTGTACATCGCGGGCGCCGGACTCGCTCACGGATACCTCGGCCGCCCGGTGCTGACCGCGGAGCGCTTCGTCGCCGATCCCTTCGGCGGTCCGGGAGAGCGGATGTACCGCACCGGCGACCTGGTCCGTCGCCACCGGGACGGCTGCCTGGAGTTCATCGGGCGGACGGACGACCAGGTCAAGATCCGTGGATTCCGAATCGAGCCGGACGAGGTGGCGGCGGCCCTGGCCGACCACCCCGGCGTCGGCCAGGCGGCCGTGACCGTACGGGAGGACCGGCCGGGCGACCGGAAGTTGGTCGCGTACTACGTGCCGGGCCGCGGCACGCGGGACGTGGCGGCCCCGCGGCCGGCGCCCCGGCAGGAGGAACTGCGCACGCACCTGGAACGGACCCTGCCCGCGTACATGCTTCCCGCCGCCTTCGTCGAGCTGGACCGGCTGCCCCTGAACGCGAACGGCAAACTGGACCGCCGCGCCCTGCCCGCACCGGACACCGCGGGACACGGGGCGGGGCGGACCCCGCGCACGCCGGACGAGAAGGCACTGTGCGACCTGTTCGAGCAGGTTCTCGGGGTGCCCCGGGTCGGCATCGACGACAGCTTCTTCGAGCTCGGCGGGCACTCCCTGCTCGCCACCAAACTGGTCGCCCGCATACGGGCGGACCTCGATCCGAGCATCGGCGTCCGGGCCCTCTTCGAAGCGCCCACCGTGGCCGCACTCGCCGCGCGCCTGCACGCCGAGGAATAGCCGCACAGCGACACCGACGCACAGACGCGCCATTCCCGACTCCGGGAGAAAAGGAGGCAGAACCGTGCCGAACCCCTTCGAGGACCCGACGGGATCGTTCCTCGCCCTGGTCAACCACGAGGGCCAGCACTCGCTGTGGCCCGCGTCCGCCGAGGTGCCGGCGGGCTGGCACGCCGTGTTCGGCCCCGACAGCCGCGCCGCCACCCTGGAACACGTGGAGCGCACCTGGACCGACATGCGTCCCGCGTCCCTCCACGGCGACCCCCTGCCGGACGGGGAGCGGCCGTGACCCACCCCGCCGCGTTCCCGGTCCTGACGACGCTGAACGACCCGGCGGACGTGGAAGCGGACCTCGTGGTCATGCCGTTCGGTGGTGGCGGACCGTCGGTCTTCCTGCCGTGGGTACGGCGGGTACCGGCGACTTGGCGGCTTTCCGCCGTGTGCCTTCCCGGGCGTGGACACCGCTTCGTGGAGCCCCCGCACACCGACGCGGCAACGGCCGCGCAGGAGGTCGCCGCTGCCGTGCGGGCCCGCCTGGGCGCCACCGGCCGCCCCCTGGTCTACCTCGGCCACAGCCTGGGGTCCCTGCTCGCCCTGGACGTCGCCGCCCTGGTCGAGCCCGACCTGCTCTGCGTGGCGGGCTGCTCCCCTCCGCACCCGAGCAAACCCGCGGACCACGGCCGGTTCGACCCGGCCGAACTGGAGCGCACCACCCGGGCGTTCACTACGTCCCTGGGCCCGGCCGACCCGGCGCTGCTGGAGGAGATCATCGAGCTCACCTCCCCGGTCCTGCGGGCCGACCTGAAGCTGTACGACGGCCATCTGCCGCCCACCGCACCCCTGTCCTGCGACATCGTCTCCTACTACGGGGACCAGGACGACGTGCCCGCTCTCGCTTGGAGGCACCACACCACGGGGCGGGCGGCCGTCGTACGGATGCCGGGCGACCACTACTTCGTCCAGCGGTCGCCGGGCCCCCTGGTCGCGGATCTGCAACACCGGCTGAGCGCCGTCCGATCCGCCCGGTCCGTCCGATCCGCCCGGTCCCCGGGCTCCCGCCACGAGGTGGAGGCACCCGCATCATGAAGTACGCCAACCTGGGACGCTCGGGGCTGGTCGTCGGCCGCCTCGGTCTGGGCACCATGAACTTCGGCCCCCACACCCCGGAGCCCGAGGCGCACGCCATCATGAACCTGGCCCTGGACAAGGGCGTGAACCTCTTCGACACCGCCAACACCTACGGCGCGCAGCTGGGCGAGGGGATCACCGAGCAGATCATCGGCAACTGGCTCGCCGAGGATCCCGCACGTCGCGACCAGATCGTTCTGGCCACCAAGGTCTACGGAATGATGGGCCTCAAGCCCAACGCGGGCCGGCTGTCCGCCTTCCACGTCAGGAAGGCGTGCGAGGACTCGCTGCGCCGGCTCCGGACCGACCACATCGACCTGCTGCAGGTGCACCACATCGACCGGACCACACCGTGGGAGGAGACCTGGCAGGCACTGGACCTGCTGGTCGCCCAGGGAAAGGTGACCTACGTCGGTACCTCCAACTTCGCCGGATGGCACCTGGCCAGGGCACAGGAGCACGCCCGGCAGCGCAACACACCCGGCCCGGTCAGCGAGCAGTCCGTCTACAACCTCCTGGAACGCACCGTCGAGCTGGAAGTGCTTCCCGCCTGCCGCGACTACGGCATCGGCCTGCTCCCCTACAGCCCGCTGCACGGCGGCCTGCTGGGCGGAGCGGTGCGCCGCGGCACCGCTGACGGCCGCGCGGCGGAGCCCAAGTCGGGCAAGCAGCTGAAGCGGCACCACGATCGGATCGCGGCGTACGAGAAGTGGTGCGCCGACCTCGGTCTGCCGCCCGCCCAGGTGGCGCTGGCCTGGCTGCTGCACCAGCCGGGTGTCACCGCGCCGATCCTGGGCCCACGCGTGGCCGAGCAGCTCGACCAGGGCCTCGCAGCGCTGAAGATCTCCCTGGACAGGGGCCAGTTGAAGGAGCTCGACGCGCTCTTCCCCGGCCCCGGGGGGCCCGCCCCGGAGGCGTATTCCTGGTGAGAGGGCCCGCCGGGGCGTCGCCCGTCGGTATCAGCGGTGCTCGGCGGGGCTGCTGTCCACCGTCCGGCCGGATTCGGTCGGACGGTCCTGCTCCACGGGCGGCAGCATCCGCTCGGTGAACAGCGCCGCGAACGCGGCGACGGTCAGCAGCCCGCCCACCAGGAACGTGGCCCGCACGTCCCAGGCGGGCAGGATGAGGCCGCCGAGCAGCGCCCCGCCCGCGACCCCGGCGTTGTAGGCACCGGAGTTGGCCGCCAGGGCGATCTCGGTACGGCCGGGAGCGAAGCGCAGCATCTGGTTCTGCGTGGCCATGAACACCGGGCCGAGCGAGCCGCCCAGCAGCGCCAGGCACGCGACGGCGCCGGCCGGGCCGGTACCGAACGCGTACAGGCCCAGCATTCCGGCCGCCTGGGTGGCCACCGGAACGGCCAGGGTGCCGCGCGGGTAGCGGTCCTGGAGCGGCCCCGCGATCGCCACCCCGACCACGCCCGCGATGCCGGAGACCGTCAGCAGAGCGCTGACGGAGGTGTCGGAGAAGCCGCTCACGTCACCCAGGAACTTCACGAGGTACGTGTAGCCCGCGAACGCGCCCGTGACGGACAGGGTGGTGGTCACCAGCACGATCCCGAACCGCCGCTTGTCGGGTGCCGAACCGTAGGCCGCGTGCCCCTCCTCCGGACGGGACGTCGGGAGCAGAACGGCGATCGTGAGGAGGGAGACCAGCCCCAGCCCGGCCAGCACGACGAGCGGGACCTGCCACGCGCTCTGCTGGCCCAGCCACGTACCGAGCGGGACACCCAGCACCAGGGCCAGCGAACCGGCCACCGACAGCACCCCGATCACCCGCCCCCGGACGGCCGGTGGGAACAGGCCGACCGCCACCGGCCCCATCACCGCCCAGAACAGCGCCTGGGCGAGCGCGGTCACCAGCCGGGCGACCATCAGCAGCCAGTAGCTGGAGCCCAGCCCCGAGACCAGGCTGGACAGGACGAGCGCGGCCAGCAGCACGGTGAGCACATGGCGGCGCGGCATGGACCGGGTGGCGTGCGCGAGGGGCAGGGAGACCAGGGCGACGGTCAGCCCGTAGGCGGTGACCAGGTAGCCCACCGCCGAGAGTGACACCTGCACGTCGGCCGAGATGAGCTTGAGCAGCCCGATCGGCAGGTTCTCCGTGGTGTTGAAAGTGAACGCGGCCAGCATCAGGGCCGCGAGCACGGCCAGCCTGTGCCACTGAGCCGACGGTGCCGTTGCCATGCAGCCTCTTCCCGCTCGCCTACGTCGATCGCACTCCGACTGAACATACGCACAACTCTTCTGCCACGTGAACCACGTGAGGCCACATTGGCCGAGAAGGCTGTGCTGCGGGGGCGGGGCGGGTCAGTAGGCGACGGTGAAGCGGGTGCGGTGGTGGGCCGGGCGCTCTGCCTCGTCGAGGAGGGCGACGGCGAGGTCCTCCATGGAGATCGCCGAGACGCCGGCCCCGTCGACCACGAGCTCGTCGCGGCCGAGGCGGTAGCGGCCGGTGCGCTCACCCGGTTCGAGCAGCGCGGCGGGGCTGAGGTAGGCCCAGTCGACGTCGGTCGCGGCCCGGTGGAGGGCGAGCTGCTCGCCGCAGGCGAGGGCGATGGGGCGCCAGTCGGCCGGGAAGTCGGGGTCGTCGATGACGGTGGCGCCGTCGCCGCCGGGCAGGGTGAGGCTGCCCGCGCCGCCGACGACGAGCAGCCGCACGTCCGTCCCGGCCAGGCCGGCCAGCAGGCCCTTGGTGGCGACCGCCAGTTCCGGCTCGCTGCCGCGGGGCGGGCGGGTGGCACTGATCACCACGGACCGGTCGGCGGCGAGGCGGGTGACGTCCTCGGGGTTTCGGGCGTCGCCGGTGGCGATCACGGCGGCGGCCGGGAGCCCGTGCGGCCGGGCCGGGTCGCGCAGGACGGCGGTGACCTCGTGGCCGCGGGCGAGGGCCTCGGCCACGACCCGGCTGCCGACGTTGCCGGTCGCGCCGAAGACGGTGATGCGCATGGAACTCTCCAGTTTCTCGGGTGGTGCTGACGACATGGGTGCTTCTGCGGTGCGGTGCGGTGCAGGAGGGCGGGAGCGGTCAGGTCCGTACGGCGGGCTGCTCGGCCTCGGCCTCGGCCTCGGGCCCGGGGACCGGCGTCGGGGGCGTCGCGGGGCGGGGCCGCTGGGTCTGGGCGGCGACCAGCGAGCCGAGCACGATCACCGCGCCGAGCCCCTGGACGGGCGAGAGGTCCTGCCCGAGGACGAGCCAGCCGAGGGCGGTGGCCACCACCGGGCTGAGCAGTCCGAGGAAGGTGACGGAGGTCGGCGGCAACGCCCGGATGCCCCGGAACCAGAGCGCGTACGCCACGGCCGCGCCGATCAGGCCGAGGTAGCCGTAGCCGAGCAGGTTGTCGCCGGTGAGGTGGGAGGGCGGCGCGCCCTCCACGATCAGGGCGACGGGCACCAGCAGCAGGCCGCCCGCGGTGAGCTGCCACCCGGTGGTGGCGAGCAGCGGGGCCGGCGAGGTCCAGCGCTTGGAGAGGACGACGCCGGTGGCCATCACGACCGCGCCGCCGAGCGCGGCCGCGACCCCGAGGGCGTCGAGCTGGGCGTTGGCGCGCAGGACCAGCAGGCTGACGCCGACGATCCCGGCGATGCCGGAGAGGAGGGTGCGCAGCGAGAGTCGGTCGCCGAGCAGCCCGGCCGAGAGCCCGGCGGCGATCAGCGGCTGGACGGCGCCGACGGTGGCCGCGACCCCGCCCGGCAGACGGTAGGCGGCGATGAAGAGCAGGGCGAAGAACGCGCCGATGTTGAGCGCGCCCAGCACCAGTGAGCGCCACCACCAGCTGCCCCTGGGCAGTCGGCGGGTGACGGCGATGAGCAGCAGCCCGGCGGGCAGGGCGCGGAGCACCCCGGCGAGCAGCGGGCGGCCGGGCGGGAGCAGTTCGGTGGTGACGAGGTAGGTCGAGCCCCAGATGGCGGGGGCCAGGGCGGTCAGCAGCACGATTCCGAGTCGATTCCTTAGCACTAAGCCAATATATCTCAGCGCTAAGGCATCTGGGCGGCGTCGGCCGCGCTCGGCCCTGTGATGTACCTCACCGCTAAGGCATCGCTTAGGCTGGAGGGGTGGCAGATCACGTGGACCGGCTGGTGAAGCAGTGGGGCGCGGAGCGTCCCGACCTCGACGTCTCCCCGATGGAGGTGATCGGCCGGCTCAAACGGCTCACCCGCCTGGTGGAGGCCGAGCTCAAGCGGAACTTCGCCACGCACGACCTGGACGCCCCGTCCTTCGACGTCCTCGCCACCCTGCGCCGCAGCGGCCCGCCCTACCGCCTCACCCCCACCGGCCTGATGCAGTCCGCGATGGTCACCTCCGGCGCCATCAGCCAGCGACTCGACCGGCTGGAGGCCCGCGGCCTGGTCACCCGCACGGCCAGCGACTCCGACGGCCGCAGCCGGGAGGTCGCCCTCACCCCCGAGGGCTACGCCCTGGTCGACCGCGCGCTCCCCGACCACCTGGTGACCGAGCGCCGGCTGCTGGCCGGCCTCGACGAGCCGCAGACGGAGGCCCTGGTCGACGCGCTGCGCACGCTCCTCGCCGCCCTCGGGGACAGCGCGGAGTAGGGCCGGTGCGGCCCGTGGCGCTCGGGCCGACCGGTCACGGGTTGACGCCCACCGCCTTGAAGAAGGTGTAGTGGAAGGTCCCGCCCTCCTCCGCCGTGCGGCGCAGGTCGGCGACGCCTCGGTCGAACGCGGCCGCCGTGGTGAGCCCGGCCGCGAGCGCGTCGGCGCGCACGGACTCGACCATCGCGACGAAGGTCCGCCGGGTGAACCCCTCGACCAGCGCGGGGCGGCTGTCGTCCACGGACACGGTGAGCGGGCGGACGGCGACGTCCCGGAAGCCCACGTCCGCCAGCAGGGGGTGCAGCCGCCGGCCGAGCAGGGCGTCGCCGCCGGCGTCGGCCTGCAGGCGGACCAGGTGGTCGACGGTCGCCCGGGCGGCGGCGCTGTCCGGGTGGAAGAGGGTCGAACCGTGGTCGCCTTCGATCACCGTGATCGTGCCGCCCGGGCGCAGCACCCGCCGCAGCGCGGCCAGTGCGGCCGACGGGTCCGCCAGGTGCTCCAGCACGAAGCAGACGAAGAGATGGTCGAAGGAGTCGTCGGCGAAGGGCAGTTCGTGCAGGTCCCCGTGGTGCCACGTCACCCGGGCGCCGGGTGCCTGCGCGGCCACCCGGGCGCGGGCCTGGCCGAGCGAGTCGGCCGAGAGGTCGGCGGCGGTCAGCTCCGCCCCGGGGCTGGAGGCCAGCAGGTGGACGGTCTGCGCGCCGACGCCGCAGCCCGCCTCCAGGACCCGGCTGCCCGGCGGGTAGGCCGTCCCGGCGTGCAGCAACTCCGCGAGGGTGTCCGCCTGGTCGCCCAGCCGCCGCGCCTCGGCCGGCGAGTAGCCGTGCACGTAGGCGTGGTCGTCGGGTGGGTTTCCGGTGGTGGCGTGCGCGCCCTCGGTGGTGGGGTGGGGGGATCGGGTGCTCGTCGGTGTGATGCCGGTCGCTGCGGCTTCGGCGGTGGCGAGGGTTTCCGTGGTCTTCGTGGTCATGGCCCCACCCTGGCCCGCACAATGGACCGGTGAACAGGTCCAAAGAGACGCCGACTCAGAGGTCCATAACCGCCGGTGCGGACTTCTTGCAGCTCGCCGCCGCCGACGCCCCGCCCGGCCGCCTCGCCGACTGGCTGGCCCACCGCCTTCGGGAGGCCGTCGCGGACGGCCGCCTCCCGGCGGGCAGTCGGCTGCCCGCCACCCGGGTGCTGGCGGAGGAGTTGCGGATCTCCCGAGGGGTCGTCACCGAGGCCTACCGGCGCCTCACCGAGGAGGGCCGGCTCGCCGGTCGGGGGCGCGGCGGCACGGTCGTGCTCGACACACCCGCCCCGCCGGCCCCGCCGCCGTCCGTGCCGTCCGTGCCGTCCGCTTCGGAACCTGCCCTGTTCGAGGCCGCCCCCGTTCCCGCCTCCTTCGACGCGCTGCGCGCCGCCCCGGCCCGGATCGACCTCTCGCCCGGCGTCCCCGACCTCGCCGCCTTCCCCCGCGCCGCCTGGCTCCGCGCCGAGCGCGCCGTCCTCGACGGGCTCGCCGCCCACGAGTTCGGCTACGGCGACCCGCGGGGCACCGCCGCGCTGCGCGAGGCCGTCGCCCGGTGGCTGGCCCGCAACCGGGGCATCCGCGCCGACCCGGACGAGGTGCTGATCGTCGCCGGCGCCGCACAGGCCCTCGCGCTGCTGGGCCAGGTGTTCGGCCGGGCGGGCCTCACCGAGGTCGCCGTCGAGGACCCGGGCTCGCTCGGCACCCGGCAGCACCTCGGCCACTGGCTCCGCGCCACGCCCCCCGTCCCGGTCGACGCCGAGGGCATCCGGGTGGACGTCCTGCGCGCCACCGGCGCCCCGGCCGTGCTGCTCACCCCCGCCCACCAGTTCCCGTCCGGTGTGGTGCTGGGCGGTCGGCGCCGCCGCGAACTGCTGCACTGGGCCGGCGAGGGCGGCCTGGTGATCGAGGACGACTACGACGCCGAGCACCGCTACGACCGGCCGCCCGTACCGGCCCTGCGCGCCGTCCTCCCCGAGCAGGTCTGCTACATGGGCAGCATCTCCAAGCTGCTCGCCCCCGCCCTGCGGACGGGCTGGCTGCTCGTCCCGCCCCGCTACCGCGAGGACGCCCTCGCGGCCAAGCGCTTCGCCGACCTCGGCAACGCCGTGCTGCCGCAGCTCGTGCTGGCCCGGCTGATGGACTCCGGCGAACTGGAGCGGCACCTGCGCCAGCTGCGCCCACGCCACCGGCGTCGCCGGGACGCGATGATCGCCGCGATCGCCGCGCACCTTCCGGGTGCCGTCGTGCACGGTACGGCGGCCGGGCTGCACCTGATGGTCACCTTCCCGGCCGGCCTCGGCTGCACCGACGCCGAACTCGCCACCGCGGCGCTCGCGCACGGCGTCAAGGTGCAGCCGCTCTCCTGGCACGCCCAGCAGCCCCACCCGCCCGGGCTCGTGCTGGGTTACGCGGCCGGCACACCGGGCGAGATCGCGGACGGTGTCGCCGTCCTGGGCCGGCTGCTGCGGCGGTCGGGGTGACCGGTCGGGCGGTCGGGTCCCGTCCCGGTGGTCGGGCCGGGTCTCGATGCGGCCCTGGCCGACCGGAGCCCGACCGCAGACGGGGCGGGGAGCGGGCGAGGACCGGGCGAGGACCTGCGCGTCGCGCCGGGGCGAGGTAGCGTGGCGCATCGGACGCGGCCGTCACCCGGTCGCGCCCGGCGTCGTCCGTCCGCTCGCACCCCGTTCTCGGGAGGCCCGATGTCGTCGCTCCGGCGGAGCGCTCACATGGTGCTTCCGGCGCTGCTGCTGACCGCGTCGGCCCTCGTGCCGGCCTGCTCGGCGCAGACCTCCCACCGGCCGCCGTCCGTGACGGAGAGGACGATGCCCATGGTCACCGTCCCGGACCCGCTCGACGCCCTGGACTCCCGGCTGCTCGCCGGCCGGCGGATCGTGTACTCCTACCCCGGCCCCGTCCCGTCACCCGCCGTGCTCGGGGCGATCCGCGAGGGCCGGGCGGCCGGCGTCATCCTGTTCGCCGAGAACGCTCCCGATCAGGACCGACTCCAGGCGGCTGTCGCCCAGTTGCGCCAGGCCGCCGCGGAGGCGCCGGACCCTCGCCCGCTGCTGCTGATGACCGACCAGGAGGGCGGCCTGGTGCGCCGCCTGCCCGGCGCACCCGAACTCTCGGCCCGCCGGACCGGATCGGCGGCCGATCCGGTCGCCGAGGCCGCCAGGTCGGGCGCCGAAGCCGCCCGCACCCTCGCGGACGCGGGCCTGAACGTCAACCTCGCCCCCGTCCTCGACGTCTACGACGCCCCGGGCAACTTCATCGACCATCACGAGCGTTCCTACGGCCAGGAGCCGGCGTCCGTGGCCCGGTTGGGCAGCGCCTTCCTCACCGCCCAGCAGGGCCTGGGCGTCGCCGCCACCGCGAAGCACTTCCCCGGCCTCGGCTCCGCCGCCGGCGGGCTGAACACCGACGAACGCGCCGTCACCCTCCCCGTCCCGCTCGCCGAACTCCGCGCCCGGGGCGAGGAGCCCTACCGGGCCGCCATCGCCGCCGGCGTCCGCCTGGTCATGACCTCCTGGGCCGTCTACCCCGCCCTCGACCCGGACCGCCCGGCCGGCTTCTCGCCGGCCGTGGTCCAGGGCGAACTGCGCGACCGGCTCGGCTTCCGGGGCGTCACCGTCACCGACGCCCTGGAGGCGGGCGCCCTCACCCCCTACGGCGACGCCGGCGCCCGGGCCCTGGCCGCCGCCGGGGCGGGCATGGACCTGCTGCTCTGCTCCGGCCGCGACGCCGAGCAGGGCGAGGCCGCCGCCGCGGCCCTCGCGACCGCTCTCGACTCCGGCGGTCTCGACCGCGCGGCCTTCGTCGGCGCCGTCCACCGGATCGACGACCTCCGCGCCACGCTGGGCGGGAGCTGAGAGCCGCGGCGCGCAGGGCGGCGGGTCCGTGATTCCGCGGGGCGTGGGTCGGTGAGTGCTCGGTCGATCGGACGCCGTCACGGGTGTCAGCGGGGTCCGCTCGGGCGGGCGGCGGACGCGGCGGCTCCCCGCCGGTCGCGGCGCCCCGAGCGGGCGGTCGCGGCCAGGGCGAAGGCGGTCAGCGCGACCAGGAAGCCCCAGGCCGCCGCGAAGCCGTGCGTGGCATCCGTGATCAGGCCGAGGGCGGGTGGGACCAGCACGACGGCGACCTGGTTGGTGGCCATGGCCAGGCCGAGGGTGA
This sequence comes from Kitasatospora sp. NPDC058218, assembly GCF_042882445.1. Taxonomy (NCBI): domain Bacteria; kingdom Bacillati; phylum Actinomycetota; class Actinomycetes; order Kitasatosporales; family Streptomycetaceae; genus Kitasatospora; species Kitasatospora sp. NPDC058218. Next base: position 68,085 of record NZ_JBHVWC010000049.1, read on the forward strand.
GCCCCGTCCTGCCGGGCGGTGCCGACTCGACCACGTGGGCGACCCAGGGCCCGTACCAGCCGATGCCGAAGAATCCCAGCCAGCCGAAGAGCAGACCGGCCGCCACCGGCGCGTGCGCCAGGGGTGTCATCACCAGCGTCATCCCGGCGATCACGGCGGCCATGCAGGTCACCACCACGCCGTGGCGGCCGGACGGCCGGCGGTCGCTCCAGGCCGCCAGGCCGATCCGGCCGACCACGCCCGCCCCTTGGGCCACCACGAGGACGAGGGCCGCCCGGCCGGTGCCGAGTGACGTGGTGTCGTGGAGGTGGAGCACGGTGAGGACGCCGATGCCGCACTGCACCGAGACCAGGCCGGCCCCGGACAGCGAGATCCGCACCATGGACGGCTCGCGGAGCATCCGCAGCCGGACGCCGAGCCATGTGACCAGCCACGTGCCGAGCCGTGCGTCGCGCCGGCGGCCGGGCCGCGCTCCGGCCGCCGGCTGCGGCGCGCCGTCCCGCCGGGCCCGGCCGGGGGGCCGGCGGTAGAGGGCCACGAAGGCGATCGCGCCCGACAGCGCGACGAGCGAACCGGCCAGGAGCGCCACCCGTAGCCCGCAGGCCTCGGCGAGGACGGGCAGGCCGGCCGCGGCGAGGGCCCCGCCGAGTGGCAGCCCCGCCTGTCGAACGCCCATCGCGAGGCCCCGCCGGGACGGGTCGAACCACGACGCCACCGCTGCGCTCCCACCGGGCTGAGCGGTGCTGTACCCCGCGCCGACGACCAGCAGGGCGAGGAGCAGGGAGACGTGGTCCGGTGCGAGGCTGCCCAGGGCCAGCCCCGCGGCGACCACACCGGCGCCGACGCCGACGACCCGGCGCTCGTCGAAGCGGTCCAGCAGTTCCCCGGCCACGGGCAGCCCGACCAGCGGTACCAACTGGGCGGCGGAGAGCAGGAGTCCGAGCTGAGTGGCGCTCAGATCCAGCTCACGGCGGAGGACGACGCCCAGCGCCCCGATGCCCTGAACGAAGAAGCAGGTGGCCGCCTGCGTGTAGGTGGCGGTGCCGAGCACCACCCACCGGTACCGCCCCGTGGCGGGTGCCGGTGTCCGGAGGGCGGTGGCGGTCGGGGTGCCGCGGGTCGACGGCGTGCCCGTCACGGGCGCAGGTACAGCGCCGGATCGGGGTGGTCGACGAAGCCGAGTTCGCGATAGAGCGGCTCGCCCTCGGGGGAGGCGTAGAGGTCCACCCGGGCCACCTCGCGCTCCCGGAACCAGTCGAGCAGGCCCCGCATGATCGCGCGGCTGTGGCCGCGCCGCCGGTACTCGGGGGCGGTGACCACACCGATCACCAGCCCGACCCGGCCGTTGCGCAGATGGGGCCCGGGCAGCCGCTGCTCGACGGAGCCGATGCCACAGGCGGCGAGGCCGTCCTCGCCGTCCACGACCAGGATCCGCAGGGTGCCCGAGGCCGGTCGGTCCGTCAGGGTCGCAGCGAGCGCGGTCCGCCACTCGTCGCCACCGGCGGCCGGGTTGAAGTACTCCCCGCCGAGGGTCTCGAACAGGAGCGCCCGGAGGCGGACCAGCTCCGTGATGTCCTGCTCCACCGCTTGTCGTACGTCGGGCCCGTGCCCCGTGTGATGACTCATGCCGACCAGGGTGGTGTCATGGTCTTATGCATCTCAACCCTTACGGTGAGGACGCCGTGAAGCTGGCCGCCGCACTCGCCAACCACCGTCCGGAGAGCGCCGAGGAGCTCGCCACCCGGTGCCGCGTCGCCGGGTTGGTCGTGGAGCGTCCGGCCGCGGCTCAGGACCTCCGGCGAACCGCCACCGCCCTGGACGCCTGGGAGGCGGTGGTCGACGCCACCGACGGGCGGGAGCGTGCCGAGCTGCTCAACCGGATGCTGGCCGCCGCCTCCTCCCACCCCCGGCTGACCGACCACTCCGGCGACGGCTGGCACCTGCACTACCGCGACGACCGGCAGTCGCTCGGCGCGCTGCTGGCCTCCCTGATCGCCGTCGGAACCGCCCTGCACCTGGTGGGGCGGGGCATGCACCGGCTGGGGCGGTGCGCCGTGGCCGAGTGCAGCACGATCTTCGCCGACACCACCCGCACCGGGCGGCAGCGCTACTGCTCCCAGCGCTGCGCCAACCGTGACGCGGTCCGCCGGCACCGCGCGGGCCGGGCCGCCGGCCGCCCCCGGTGAGGTGTCACCTCAGGCGTCGAGCAGGGCGCGCAGGTCCAGGACGCGGTAGCCGCGGCTGCGGACGGCGTCGATGATCAGGGGGAGCGCCTCGGCGTCCAGACAGCGGGGATCGGGGCCCTCGTCCGGTGTGCCGACGTGGAGTTGGAGGATCGCGCCGGGCGTGAGCGCCGCGAGGGCGCGGTCGACGACCTCGGCGGTGGTCATCCCGCCGGCGGCGCCGAGGTAGCCGTTGGTGTCGGTGGTGAACTCGATGTCGGCGAAGCCGAGCGCGTTGACCTCGGCGATGCGCTGCGGCGTCGTCTCGCCGTAGGGGAAGCGGAAGAACGGCAGGGGGTCGGTGCCGGCGGCGCTGCGGATCGCGGCATCGGCGCGCAGCACCTCGGCCCGGGCCTGCCGGGCGTCGAGGTCGGTGAACCGGGGGTGGCTGTACGAGTGGTTGCCGAGCCCGTGCCCGGCGGCGGCCATCGCCCGTACCGCGTCCGGGTGTTGCTCGGCGTACCGGCCGGTGGGGAAGAAGGTGGCGGGCGCCCCGCGTTCGCGCAGGGTGGTCAGCACGGTGTCCAGGCCGGTCTCGTCCCAGGCGGCGTTGAAGGTCAGCGCCACGACCGGCTCCTCGGTCGGGATCCGGCGCACCTCCGTACCGAGCAGCGGCGCGGGCGGGCCCGCGGCGGGCCCGCCCGCGGCGAGGAGGAGGACGGCGACCACGGCGGCGACGGTCGTGCGGAGACGCTTCACCCCCGCCCAACGAGCCCGGCCCGCACGGGGGCACGCGCCGCGCCGCTGTCCGAGTGCCGCGCCTCTTCGGGGCCGTAGCGTCAGAGGGTCGCGAACACCTGGCCGGGCATGGTCTGCCAGCCGTGCCAGCCGTTCTGGTAGGAGAACCGGGCCATGGTGCCGTCGCTGCCCACACCGAAGACGTCGACGGTGTCGGCGGCGGCGTTGTAGACCGTGCCGACGGGATTGCCGGCGAACTGCCAATTGTCGGTCAGGATCCAGGTGTTCCAACCGTTGGTGCTGGTCCAGAAGGTGCGGTAGAGCTTGTGGTCCTTGCCGGTGGCGAAGAGTTCGAGGGCGTTGGTGGTGGGGTTGTGGACGATGGCGGGGGTGCCGGTGAACTGGGAAGCCGGGTTGATGGTGTGCCAGCCGGACCAGCCCTGGGCGTTGGTGTTGTAGGAGTGGGCCATGGTGCCGTCGGTGGTGAGGGCGAAGACCTCGGCCGTCCTGGTGTCGGGGTTGTAGACGGTGGTGGGGTTGCCGGCGAAGGTGGTGTCGCCGGTCAGGGTCCAGGCCTTCCAGCCGTCGGTCCGGGTCCAGGTGGTGCGGTAGAGGCTGCGGTCCTTGCCGGTGGCGAAGAGTTCGAGGGCGTGATTGTCGGGGTTGTGGACGATGGCGGGGGTGCCGGTGAACTGGGAGCCCGGGTTGATGGTGTGCCAGCCGGACCAGCCCTGGGCGTTGGTGTTGTAGGAGTGGGCCATGGTGCCGTCGGTGGTGAGGGCGAAGACCTCGGCCGTCCTGGTGTCGGGGTTGTAGACGGTGGTGGGGTTGCCGGCGAAGGTGGTGTCGCCGGTCAGGGTCCAGGCCTTCCAGCCGTCGGTCCGGGTCCAGGTGGTGCGGTAGAGCTTGGTGTCCCTGCCGGTGGCGAAGAGTTCGAGGGCGTTGGTGGTGGGGTTGTGGACCACGGTGGGGGTGCCGGTGAACTGGCTGCCGGGGTTGATGCTGTGCCAGCCGGACCAGCCCTCGGCATTGGTGTTGTAGGAGTGGAGCATGGTGCCGTCGCTGCCGAGGCCGAACACCTCGGCCGTCCTGGTGTCCGGGTTGTAGACGGTGTTCCGGCCTCCGCTCCGACCGGCGACCAGGGCGGACCAGGCGGAGGTGGTCTGACGGATCCAGCTCCCCAGATCGTCCACCCGGGTCTCGACGGCCCCATTGCGGGTCTCGGTGGATCCCAGGCAACCCTTCTGCCAGGAACGGCTGTTGACGGCTGCGAGTTCGATGCTGCCGTTCACCTCACGCAGGGCGGGACCACCGGCATCGCCCTTGCAGACGGCAGCGCCCGGGGCTGCCCCGGTGATGTCGACGGTGGTGCCGCCGACCACGCCGACGGTGAAGGCGGAGAAGTGCTGTCGCGTCGGCACCCACTCGGTCGCGGTACGGCCGTAACCGGCCACGCGCAGGGTCTCGCCCGGGGCGGGCGCGGTGGCGCCGAGGGCGAGGGGCGCGATGTCGGTGATCGGGGTGGCCAGGCGGGCCAGCACGAGGTCGCGGTCGGTGCGGGGGACGAGCTCGGCGATGTCGACGACGTGGCCGGTGGTCGCCGCGGCGAGGTCGGTGCGGCCGATGGTGGCCGTGGTCCTGAGCGCCGGCGCGCCGGCCGGAACGGAGGCGGGCGCCGCCGGGTCGGCGGCGAAGCACCCGGCGGCGGTGACGACCCAGTACGGGTCGACGAGGGCACCACCGCAGGCACGTTGGCCCTCGCCGATGTCGAGCTTGGCGGCGAAGGCGTAGGCACCGTCGGGCACTTGGTCACCGGTTGTGGCACCGGCCGACCCGCCGGTCAGCAGCCCACCGGCGAGCAGGGCTGCGGAAGCGAGAAGGCCGGCCGAGCGCGCGGAGCGTGGGCGTAAGCGGAGCATGACGTGTCGTCCCCCTGGGTGGGCGTGAGTCGGTTATGGTCCCTGCCGGTTTTCCCGTGTCGAGTGTCGGAGGGCGGAAGCGGGACAGTTGTCCGCCGACCAGTCCGAGGTCGGCTACCCTTCGACTGCGTCTGTTCGCGGGATTAGAGGCCCGATCCGCTGCGCCAATTCTTCGGCGGTGAGGTGGCCCCGCTCGCTCAGCTCATTCCAGCTCGCGACCAATCGCGCCGGAGACAGCCCGATGTCGAAGGCATCGGTGAGCATGTTGATCATACTGAAGGCACTTTCTCCAGGGTCAAGCCCCCGTGCTGCGAGATCGTCCTTCAGCCACCTGAGAATCTCAAGTGTCGACTCGCCGGTGACCGATCTGCGGCGCAGGTCTCGAACGATCTCTCGCGCTGCTGGACTGTTACCCACGCCTGAACCTCGCAAAGACCTCGGTGTATTCCCCATGGGTGCCCCGGTTCAGGTCAACTTCAACGTATTTGAACCCACGCCGAAAGGCCATCTTTCCAGTGAATGTCAAGAAAGCCGCCTCCTCCTTCGTCTTTCCATTGCGAATTTCCTCGTTGAACTTCCTCAGGTTTGCATCCAAATCTCCGGAGTTCCAGACCCCATTGATCTGGTGAATGTTGTCGATTCCGCCAACGGCTTGCACCGCTTCCTCGAACATCGTGGATCCGCGTATCTCAAAATCCTCAGGGGAGCGAATGATGAATTCAGCATCGCCCCACTTGTTCAGAGTGACCTTCCAGCCCTGCTGGGCGATGTCGCCGCCGTAGCTCTCCGCTGCCGATACGGTTCCTGTGCATTCGTTGTGAACGAGTACGGGTGTATCTCCGGCCACCACATAGTACGTGTGGAGATCCCTCACCGTCAGGTTATAGGCCGCCTGGAGGGCCGTCCGACGGTGAGCGGTGACGATGTACGCCGTGGCTTTTGCGGGGGTGCGCAGTTGCTCGCCGGCGCTGAGGTTGGCGGCACTGACCCAGTTCTTCGCGCTCTCCGACCAGAAGGCGTGATGGTCAGTCGCGGTCAGGGTGCCGACGGTGCCGTCCGGGCCCTGAACTTCCAGGTCGGTGAACGCCTCGTCGTCGGGTGTGTAGATGACCGCCTCGACGGAGCGGGCACCGGTTACGCCCGTGAGCGGATCGGTGGCAAGAACCTGTTCGCCGACGGCTACCTGCTCGATCGGCTCAGCCGACCCGTCGGCCATGAGGACGCGGGTGCCGGCCGGGAAGCTGTTCTTCTTCAGGCATGATCCGGGAACCTTGGAGAACAGCTTCTTGAGGAAGTCGACGACCTTCTTGCCGCCGGGGAACTTATCGGCCCATTTGGCGAGTTTGGCGATCGCTGCCCCGTCCCCGGCGAGCGGTATGGCGCCGACGCAGGAGAGGATCGCGTTCTCGACGTCCTTCTGGAGGGCGTAGAGGCCGCAGTCGATCAGGTCGGCGATGTCGGCGAAGCCGGGGAAGAACAGCCCGATGGGGCCGCCGATGGCGCCGAGCCCCTTGTGGAGCCAGTCCATGCCCTTGTCGAGAAGGTCGCCGAGCCAGCCGGAGTCGTCGTTCTTGGCCTGCTTGCGCAGCTCCGCCTCCAGGGCGGCGATGCTCTCCTGCTTTCGCTGCTCGGCACTCTTCCTCGCCTCGGCGTCCGCGTTCTCGGTGGCCTTTCGGATGGCTTCCTGCTCGGCTGCCACCTTGGCGGTGTAGGACTGGAACGCCTGACCCCAGGCCTGGAACGCCGTCTGGGCGTCATGGCCGGCCGCCAACGAAGCGCTTCGCGCCGTCGCCGCCGACTCGTAGGCGTCCTGGGCGGACCAGTTCGCCTGGGCAGCCGAAGACGTGGCCCGGCGGGCCGAGTACGCCGCCGACGCTTCGGCATGCCGGGCGGTGGTTTCCGCGGCCCCCGCCGTCTTCGCCGCCGCTGCCGCCCTGTTGGCGCTGGCTTCGGCCTGCTGGGCCTTCGCGCGGGCGTCCGCCGCGTAGCCGGCGGCCCGGTCGGCGGACTCGCGGGCCTGGGTGGCATAGCCGTTGGCCTCGGCTGCCGCGTTGCGGGCGACGGCCGCGGCCTGGGCGGCCTCGGCGGCGCTCTGCTGGGCGTAGGCGGCGACGGCGGAGGCTTCGGCGATCAGGCGCTGGATCTCGGCGATGTGGGTGGTGGCCAGCTGGTCCCTGCGCGCGGCGGTGTACTGCCCGGTCTCGATGAAGGCCCGTAGGACCGGTGGCGGGCTTTCCAGGGCGATGCGTGCGGCGGCCTGGACCTCGGGGCCGCCGGTGCTGCGCAGCAGTGCGGCCTGGACCTGGTCGTCGCTGATCTGTGCGGTGAAGCGGTCGCGGGTGAGGAAGTCGCGCAGGGCGGGGACGGAGCCATTGAGGGCTGCCCGTCCGGCCTGTTGCACGCCCGGGCCGCCGCTGCTGACGAGTTGGGCGACGCTGACCTGGAGGTCGGGCGCGGCGGCCTGGTACTGGCCGGTGGTCAGGAACGCCGTGACCGCCGCCGCGTCGCCGGTGAGCGCCTGGGTGGCCGCCGCGCGGACGGCGGGGAGTTCGGAGTTGGTCGCCAGGGCTGCTGCGCGGTCGCGGTCGTCCAGTTCGTTCGCCTGGCGGCGCCCGGAGGTGAGGTACTCCAGGACGGCGCTGTCGGGGCCGGAGAGTGCGGTGCTCGCCGCACCGACGCCCCAGGCGTCCGAGATCTTCATGGACAGCAGGGCCAGCTTGCGTCCGTCGGTGGCGATCCGCGCGGTGTCGGCGCCGGGCTGGGCGAGGGCGGTGGCGAGGCGGTCGGCCTCGTCCTTGATCCGGCGCAGCTCCTGGACGGCCTCGCCGGCGGCGCTCTGCTTGTCCTGGTAGGCGGCCTTGGCGTCCTTGGCCTTCTCCAGGGCGGCTGCGGTACGGGAGTTGAGGTCCTCGGCCTCCGCGCGGCGGGCGAGGTCCTGGATCGTGTTGGCCGTGTCGACGGCGGCCTTGGCGTTCTGGGCGGCCAGTTGGGCGGCGTCGGCGTGCTCGGTGGCGGCCTGGGCGGCCTGCGCGGCCTCGGTCGCGTGCTGCGCCGCCTCGTTGGCGGCCGCTGCCGCGGCCCGGGCGTGGCCCGCGGCGGAGGCGGCCAGCGTCCGGGCGTCGGACGCGGCCTTGGCGGCCTCGCCCGCCAGGGACTTGGCGGCGGTGGCGGCCCGCGCGGCCTCCTGGGCGTGGCGACGGGTGGCCGCCGCGGCGGCCTTCGCCCGCGCCGACTGGGCTCCGGCCTGGCCCGCGAAGGAACCCGCCTGGTCGGCGGCCGCGGACGCGGCGGCCGAGTTGAGGCTGGCACCCAGCGCGGCGGCTGCCGCGTCCTGGCTGGCGTTGGCCGCCGCGTTGGCTTGGACCAGTGCTGTGGCGGAGGACTCGGCTGCGGCGGCCGCGGCGGCGGCGTCCTGCGCCGCCTTGGCCGCGGCGCCTGCCTTCGACCGGTCGGAGACGGCTGCCGCCGCAGCCGAGCGTGCGGCGGAGGCGGCCTGGGCGGCGCCGGCCGCCGCGTAGGCGGCCTGGGAGGCGGCGCTGGCGGCGGTCCGCGCCGAGTTGGTCGCAGCTCGCGAGGCCTGAACGGCCGTCTGCGCGGCGCGCCCGGCCCGGTCGGCGGCGTCGGCCGCGCGTCCGGCGGCGGCCGCGGCCTTGACGGTGTCGTTGCGTGCGGCCTCGGTCTCGGCCGCGGCCTTCTCGGTGGCCTCCTTGGCCAGTGCGGACGCGGTCAGCGCCTGTGCGGCGGAGGCCTTCGCGGCCTCGGTCTCGCGGACGGCCTGCGCACCGGCCTCCTGGGCCTGCTGGGCGAGCTGGGCCACGCTGGTGCGCTCGACGTCGCGGGCGCGGGCGACGTGCTGGCCGACGGCGAGGAACTCTCGGATGTCGTCGGCCGTGCCGTTGATCGCCAGGCGGGCGGCGGCCTGCGTGTTGGGGCCGCCCTGGCTGAGGATCTGGACCAGCTGCACGCGGTCGTCCGCTTCCCGCGCGGTGTACTGACCGTCGTTCAGGAACGCCTGGACGTCGAACTCGGTGCCGTTCAGCGCGGCCTGCCCGGCCTCCCTGACGCCGGGTCCGGCCCCGTTCATCAGCTGGGCGACCCTGACCTGCTGGTCGGCCTTGAGCGGTTCGCGCCACCCGCCGGCCAGGAATGCCGCGAGGTCCTGCGGGGAACCGGTCAGTGCCCTGCGGGCCGCCTCCTGCACGCCGGGGCCGCCCAGCGCGTGGATCTGTGCCGCGCTGACCTGGTCGTCCTGGATCTGGGTGATTGCCTGTTCACTGTCCAGGAACCGGCGTACGTCGGCGTCGGTGCCGGTCAGCGCGGCCTCGGCCGCGGCCTTGACCCCGACGCCGCCCTCCTGCCAGAAGATCACCACGCGGGCCCGGTCCGTCAGCGGTACCGGATTCGGTTCGTCGTCGGTCGCCAGGGCCGGGCTCGCCCCCAGCAGCCCCGCGACCAGGGCCAGCGGCAGTAGCCGCAGCCACATCCAGCCCGCCACCGGCGGTAACCGGCGCCCCCTGCGCCGCACTGCGGCGCCACCCCACCCGTCCGTCACGAGAAACCTTTCCGGTACCCCGCAGGCCGCATTCGAGTGCGACCTGACTGTCGGCATTACCTGAGAGAAGAGCACGAACCGGTGAGTCCGGTCCACCCTCGTCCGGAAATTCCTCGGCCTTTCGGAATGGCCGCCGGAAAATGGAATGAGAGGCTCCGAGTGAGATGTTCGAACAAGTTCGCCGGCCATGCTGCCTAGCCGGACATGAAGCGCTATGAGGAGCTATATCGCGCTTTCCGTGGTGCGCCGGGTGCGGCCGAATCCGGTAGGGCCAGCGATGCTTGACTTTGATTTGGCGATTCCTTCAAGGTGGGAAAACAATTTCCCGCGCCTCGGAGCCCGGTGCCCTCGGTGAAACGGACGCGGCCGCACCGCTTTTCCCGATCCGTGTACCCGCCTGCGCGATTCACCTGGAAAGAGATTCGGATGAGCCACCGCACGCTCCGCTGGCTGACCGCTGCCGCCCTGGCGGCCACCACCACCTTCGCCGTCGTGGCCGCCGCCTCGGCCGACCCCGCTCCGACCGCCGCCTCGGCCGACCCCGCTCCGGCCGACGACCCGACCCCGCCCCCGGCGGTCGAGGACTTCAGCTACCCGGGCGCCAGCCCGTTCCCGAACCTGAAACTGCTGCGTGGGGACGGGCACATCCTTCTTGCGGACTGCAACACCGCGACCCAGATCCAGCTGTGGAGCCGGGCCGTCCCCAGCTCCTCCGGTGGTCCCTCGGTCTGCTTCCGGGTGAACGGCACGGCCGGCTATCTCGCGCTCGAACTGCCGCAGACCTTCCTCATCCAGACCGCCGACCGCGCGGTTCGCGCCAGCCTCACCGCCGACGGCGTCGCCCAGACGGTCGACGTGCCCAAGGGCGGCATCACCGGCGTCGGCGAGGGTGTCGGGCAGAAGCCGACCGTGCTCGTGGAGCTTCGCGTCACCGGCTGATCCGGGCCTCGACCTGACGGCCCGTCGGCGCTGCCGGCGGGCCGTCGCGGCGTTCCCGGGGCTGCGGGCGAGGTGGTGGGCAGGCCGGCGGGTGCTCGGTCGGGCTGCCGCAGAGATCGCGCCATCGAAGATCGATTTCTGGTCTGTTCATCTTTTCCGTCGTGGATCGTCGCCCAGGCGTTCGAATCGCATGTCAGGGTTGAGGCATGCCACATGTGAAATGTCACATGTGAGTAAGACGATGCCTTGACGAAACGGAGAGTCCGATGAACCGAATCGCTCTGCTCGCTGCGGGGGTCGCCGGCGCGGCGACGCTGCTGGCCGTCCCGGCCCAGGCCGGTGCCGCCACCACGACCACCACCACGACCACCACCACCTGCGGTGCCTCCGGGCTGCAGGCCGGCCTGATGACCAAGGTCTGCGCCGAGGTCACCGGTGACAGCGTGCAGCTGTACGGGCAGGTCAGCCTGGCCGGTCCGCCGAGCCCGGGTGGCCCGGCCCCGGAGACCAAGGAGCTGCTGACCGGGCTCTCCGGTCAGGTCGTGGGCGGCGCCTCGCTCGGCTCGTCGAGCGGGCGCACGCTGTTCACCGCCAGCACCGTGCAGGTCCGTGGCGTCGGCGGCACCGTGCCGTGCGGGTCCACCGTCCACGGCAGCTTCAGCGTGGCGTACTACCCGTGGAACCCGGCTCCGGTCACCGTGGACGTCGTCGTCGCCTGTTGATCGACGCGTTCTGAGCGGTCGGGGGCCGGGGGGGGGGGGACCCCCCCCCCCCCCCCCCCCGGGCAGTTAAAAAAAAAAAAAAACCCCCAACACCACACAAACGA